>JBBSCV010000073.1:0-13056 GCA_038249925.1 Burkholderiales bacterium | reverse complement strand
GGTGGCGTAGCCCGCGCCCTGCATGCGCATCAGCGGCGGCGCATCGGCCGGTGCGGCCACCACCACGCTGCGCGCGCGGCCTTCGTCTTCGAGGATGTCCTCGATGAATTCCTTGACCTCGCGGCCACGTTCACCGATGAGCCCGACGACGATGACATCGGCCGCCGTATAGCGCGCCATCATCCCGAGCAGCACGCTCTTGCCCACGCCTGTGCCGGCGAAGAGGCCGATGCGCTGGCCGCGGCCCACGGTGAGCAGCGCGTTGATGGCGCGCACGCCGGTGTCCAGCGGCATGCGCACGGGGTCGCGGTCCATCGCGTTGATGGGGCGGCGCACCAGCGGCTCGGTCTTCACGTCCTGCAGCGGGCCCAGGCGGTCGATGGGGTGGCCGTGGGAATCGACCACGCGCCCGAGCAGGCCCACGCCCATCGGCAGGTGCAGGCCGCGGTCTTCGCTGCGGCGCCAGGGGTGGCTTTCCAGGCCGAAGCGCGGCGGGCTCACGGGGGCCGGGCGCGGCACCACGCGCGCGCCGCTTGCCAGGCCGTGCAGTTCGCTCATCGGCATCAGGTAGGCGCGGTCGCCACTGAAGCCCACCACTTCTGCCAGCGCCGGCGGCTGGCCTGGGCAATGCACTTCGCAGACGCTGCCCACCGGCACGCGCACGCCAGCGGCTTCGAGCACCAGGCCCGTCACGCGCAAAAGCGTGCCGACGGTTTCCAGCGGCTGCACCACGGCGGCGTAGTCCTGCAGGTCGGTGAAGAAGCGGCTGAAGCGCTGGCCGCGCGCCAGCAGCCGCGGGTGCTGCGCATGCGTGGGCCAGGCCGGCAGCGTGGGCTCGGCGGCGGCCAGCACGTGCTGTTCGGGGCTGTTGTTCATGCGTCGCCTTCTGGGGTGCCTGCGTCGCTGTCTTCCAGTGCCAGCCGCGAGCCCAGTGCAGCGGCGGCCTGCGCCCAACGCACGGCGATGCGCGCGTCCACCGCGCCGACGTCGCTTTCCACCAGCACGCCACCGCGCTGGATATCGGTGTTGGCGGTGAGCCGCGCGCCGCGCGCCTGCAGGGCCTCGGCGGCGCCTTCGGCCACCAGTGGCAGGTCGAGCGGGTGCACCTGCACGGCGATGTGGCGCGCGCTCAGCATCACCGCGCCCACGGCCTCGGCCGCCACCTGCGACACCACGTCTGGGTGCTGGCGCAGTTCGGTGCGCAGCACCTGGCGCGCCAGTTGCACGGCGGTGCGCGCGAGCGTGCGCGACATCTCGCCGTCCAGCGCCGTCAGTTGCTCGTCGAAGCTGTCGAGCAGCGCGCCCACCTGCGAAGTGGCCTGCTGCGCAAAACTCTGCTTGAAGTTGTCCAGCGCCACCAGGCCGTCGCGGTAGCCGTCTTGGTAGCCGCTCTGGCGGGCTTGCGCAACCAGCGCTTCCCATTCGGCCGCCGTGGGCTCAGGCGGGGTCGTGTTTGCGGCGGCCTGTGCGCTGGCGTGCGCGGCGTCTGCCGTCTGGCCGAAGCTGCCCGGGCGCCAGCTGGCGAAGTCGCCCAGTTCTTCACGCGGAATGAAGCGCTGGTAGGCGGTGCCGGCCTTGCTGCCTTGCGGCGAAGGTACGTTGGGAAAACCGCCGAACTTGGGGCTGTTGCTCATGTCACGCGGGGCTCATTCAGACGAACTGCTCATCGCCGCCGCCCATCAGCACGATCTGCCCTTCATCGACCAGGCGGCGCACGATCTTCAGCATCTCCTTCTGCTCGGCCTCCACCTCCGACAAGCGCACCGGCCCGCGGCTTTCCAGGTCTTCGCGCAGTGTCTCCGCGGCGCGGCTGCTCATGTTCTTGAAGATCTTCTCGCGCAGCGCCGGTGTCGCGCCCTTCAGTGCCACGATGAGGCTGTCGCTCTGCACTTCCTTCATCAGGGCCTGGATGCCCTTGTCGTCGATCTTCTCGACGTCGTCGAAGGTGAACATGTTGTCCATGATTTTCTGCGCCAGTTCGGTGTCGGCTTCGCGCACGAAATCCAGCACGCTGGTTTCCACCGCAGTGCCCAGCATGTTCAAGATCTCGGCTGCGGTCTTCACCCCACCCAGGCTGCTCGTGCGGCCGCGGTCGCCACCGGCCAGCACCTTACTCATGACTTCATTCAGGTCGCGCAGCGCAATGGGCTGTATGCCGTCCAGCGTGGCAATGCGCACCATCACCTCATTGCGCTGGCGTTCTGCGAACAGCTTCAACACTTCGGCGGCCTGGTCGAACTCCAGGTGCACGAGGATGGCGGCGGCGATCTGCGGGTGTTCGTTTCGCAGCAGTTCGGCCACAGAGGTGGCGTCCATCCACTTCAGGCTCTCGATGCCGCTGACGTCGCTGCCCTGCAATATGCGGTCGATCAGCAGGTTGGCCTTGTCGTCGCCCAGCGCCTTGCGCAGCACGGCCTTCACGTATTCGTTGCTGTCGGCCACCAGCATGTGTTCGTTGGCGGCCAGGTCGGTGAAGTTCTCCATCACCTGGTCGACACGCTCGCGTGTGACGCCCTTCATGCGCGCGATGGTCTCGCCCAGGCGCTGCACTTCCTTCGGCGCGAGATGGCGAAAGACTTCGGCGGCTTCTTCCTCGCCCAGGGTCATCAGCAGAATGGCGGCCTTCTCCAGGCCATCGTCGTCGGGTGCTGCGCCGGCCATGTGTGTTCAGGCCCTCAGGCCGCCTCGCCGTTGACCCAGCCGCGCACGATGTTCGCCACCGCAGCCGGGTTGGCCTTGGCCATGGCGCGCGCCTGTTCCACACGTTCGCTCTGGGTCGGCCCCAGCAGCATGGGCTTGGGCAGCGGCGTGTCTTCGGCCACCACTTCGTCGAGCTGGCTGCCCTTCTCAGGCACCGGCGGCGGCGCCGTCATGGCCGTGAACGCAGGGCGAATGAGCTTGCTGATGATGACCAGCGCCACCAGCGCCAGCGCCAGCGGCGCGGCGGCGGTCTTCAGCAGGTCCAGCAGCCAGGGCTGCTGCCAGAGCGGCGTGCCGTCGTCAGGCGGCGGCGCGTCGGTGCGGAAAGGCGCATTGATGACCTTCACGACATCGCCACGTTCAGCGTTGAAGCCGATGCCCTGCTGCACCAGCGCCGTGAGTTGTTCAAGCTCTTTCTCGGACAAGGGCACGGTGGAAGTCTTGCCCTTGGCGTCGGTACTGGTGCGGTTGTTCACCACCACGGCGGCGCTGAGGCGGCGCACGTTGCCCACGGCGTTGCGCGTCACGGTGGTGGTCTTGTCCACCTCGAAGCGCGTGGCCGCCTCGCGCCGCGCTGCGCCGCCGCTGGCGCCACCGGGCTGGGTGCCCTGCAGGCCTTGCGCGGCGCCGTTGATGGGTGCGGTGGCCGGTGTCGGCGGCTGGTTGCTGGTGGCGCCGGGCACGCCCGAGGGCGTGGCGCTGCCGGCCTGGGTGTTTTCTTCGGTGCGCTGCTCGCGAATGGCCGGCTGCACGCCTTCGCCCTGGTTGGGGCGGTAGGCCTCGGCGGTCTGCATGACCTGGCTGAAGTCGATGTCGCCGGTGATGCTGACCCGCACGTTGTCGTTGCCCACCACAGGTTCCAGCAGCGCCAGCACGCGCTTGGTGAAGCCGGCCTCGACTTCGCGGCGGTACTGCAGCTGCTGCGAATCGAGCCCCTGGGCCGCGGCATCGTCGCCGGGGCCGGAGAGCAGGGCGCCGGTGCTGTCGACCACGCTCACCGCCTTGGCGCTGAGCTCGGGCACGCTGGTCGCGACCAGGCTCACGATGCCCGCCACCTGGCTGCGGTCGAGCGTGCGGCCGGCATGGAGCGTCAACACGACGCTGGCGCTGGGCTTCTGCTGTTCGCGGAAGAAACCGTTCTGCTGCGGCAGCGCCAGGTGCACGCGGGCGCTCTTCACCGAGTCCAGGCTCTGGATGCTGGTGATGAGTTCGCCTTCGGTCACGCGCTTGAACTTCATCCGCTCTTGGCCCTGCGTCTGGCCGAAGCTGTCCTTGTCGAGCAGTTCGTAGCCGGCGGCACTGCCACCGTTGCCGCCCACGCTGAGTCCGGCTGCAGCGAGCTTCATGCGCAGCGCGTGCACCTGCCCGCTGGGCACCAGCACCACGCTGCCGCCCTCGGCCACCTTGTAGGGCACGTTCATCTGCGTCAACCGGCTGATGATCTGGCCGCCGTCCTTGTCGCTGATGTTGGTGTAAAGCGGGCGGTAGTTGCTGTCCTTGGCGCCCAGCGTCATGAAGGCCAGCACGGCCAAGAGGCCGGCCACGCCGAACATGGCGCCGATTTGCAGGCGCACCGGCAGGGCTTGCCAGCGGCCGCCCAGGCCGGGTGCGGCGGGTATCAGCGTGGTGGTGGCAGGGTTGGCGACAGTGGTGTCCATGGGTTCGGTGGCGTACTTCCGGGCGCACTTCTGGGTGCCTGGCGATTGTTCGTCGCACAGCGCCCGTGCTTAAGAGCGAGAAGGCCCGCAAACACGCACCTGATCAACACTTGGCAGCACGGCCTGCGCCCTAGAGTTCGGTCGTCGAATGGGCACGAGTCCCGTTCACAGCAGTCACCGCACCCCACATGTCCGACATGCGCATCCAGAGCTTCGACTTCGCCGCCGCGGTGGCCAGGGCCGGCCTGCGTCCCGACGGCACGCCGCGCACCGATGCCACCGTCGCGCCGCCGGGCGGCTTCCGCGCCGCGATGAACACTGCGCTGAAGGACGTGAGCCAGGCGCAGTTCGCGGCCCAGCATCTGCAGCGCGAGTTGACGCTGGGCAACCCGACCGTGAGCCTGGAAGACACCGTGATGGCCATGCAGAAGGCGCAGATCGGTTTCCAGGCCACGCTGCAGGTGCGCAACCGGCTGGCGCAGGCCTACAGCGACATCATGAACATGCAGGTCTGATCGTCGCGAGGTGGGGCCACGCCCCGGCGCCGCGATCACTTCAGCCCAGGCTGAGCAACTGTCGGCGCCGCTGCGTCTGGTCGATCCAGCGCTGCAGCACGCGTTCGGCCGGGGTGGCGAGCTTTTGCCACTCGCAGCCGATGCGCACACCCTGCTCGCCGGGCGCCGTGCCCACCGCGCTGACATGCTGCAAACGCGCGGCGGCGTCGAAGCGCGTGTCGTTGTCGAGTTCCATGCGCAAGTTGCCGATCAGCGTGCCGGCCTGCAGTGGCGGCACATCGGCCGGCAGCCACAGCGCGCAGCCGCCGATGCTGACGTCCAGCACGCGCAGCAGCAAGGGCATGTCGGGCAGGGAAGGGTGGCGAAATTGCGCCACCGGCCCGTGGCTGAGGCGTGGGCGAACGCGGTAGGCGTTGCGCCGCTGGAAGCGGTAGATATCGCGCGGCAGGCCGCATTGCAGCGCAGAGCTCTTCTGGCCATGCACCAGCATCAGGCCCTGCAGATCGAACTGGAGTTTGACGTTCTCCAGGTAGGCCACGGCCACCGCCTCGTCGGCATCCACCAGCGCAGCAAGTTGCGGCGCTCGCACGTCGACGCTGAAGTTCAGGCGCTGCTGCATTTCGTCCACCGCCCACAGCACCACAGTGAGCGCAGTGCCGTCGGGGGCGCTCAGCGCGATGGGCACCTGCCCGTTGCGCACCGCGCGCAGCAGCGACAGCCGTTCGCCCGGTGCTTCGACGCGAAACGGCCCCCAGGGGTCGTCCCCGCCCGAGGCGTCGAGTTCAGCAGGTCGGGTGTCCTGGAACATGGGTTGCTCAGCAGCGTGCTGTTGCGGGTTCGCAGCGTTCAATGCAGGCTCTTGTCGCGGCGGCCGGCCAGGGTGTCGTCCAGGTCCTGAAGCCAGGGCTCGGCCAGGTGTCGGATCTCGGCGTCGTTGACCAGAATGCGCTGCATGATGCGTGACTTGGCCTTGGCCAGTTCCAGCAGTTGCGTCTGCGCCGAGGTGGGCACCGACGGCGTGGCGGGCGCGGGTTCCTGGGCGGCGTTTTTCAGGCGGCTGATCAACAGCACGCAGGCACCTTCGAGCTTCACTACCTCGTCCCAGTTGCCGGCGCGCGCGGCGATCAGCATGTCGACGCTGGCGCTTTCGATCGCTTCGTAGTAGCTGAGCAGTTGCGGGTCCATGGGTTTCCTTGTCCGGAATCTCTGCAGGGTCTCAGCGCGAGACGTGGTTGTTGTTCTGGCCGATGGCCACCCAGGCCTCGTGCAGCGGCTGCATCAACCGTTTGCATTCGGTGAGCATGGCCGCGTCGTTGCGTGCGTTGGCCAGCATCAGGCGGCGCGTGACGTAGCCATACAGCTCGCTGAGGTCCTGGGCCAGGGCACCACCGGCGCTCAGGTTCAGGTGCGAGCGCAGGCCTTCGTCGACGATGCGCATGGCGCGTGTGATGGCGCGGCATTTGCGCTCGACGTCACCCGCGCTGAGCGCGCCCTGCGCGTCGGCCACGGCGGCTTCGAAGCCTTCGAACAAGAGGGCGACCAGACGATGCGCGCCGGCGCTGGCCACCTGAATTTCCATGCCGGTGGCCTGGTAGGTGGCAGCACCTGCTGCAGGTGCGCTGCGGGGCGAGAACATCGAGGCTGAGTACATGGGAGGGCGGGCTGGGCTCTGGATGCCAGTTTTATCGGTGCTGCCGGCGCCGACTTGAGCCGCTGAAAGACCGGCGAAAAGCCGACTCGGCGCGGCACCGCAAACGACAACGCCGGGGCTGCATTTCGCAGGCCCGGCGTTGTCGTGCCGCCGAGAGCGGCGGTCGGCGCTCAGCGGCCGTTGTTGCCGTTGTTCAGCAGGCTCATCTGCTGGCTCACGTAGCTGGCCAGGCCGTTCAGCTGGCCCATCCGCGTGTCCAGCGCGGTGTACTGGCGCAGCAGGCGTTGCTCGGTGCGCCCGACACGGTCTTCCAGGCGTTCCTGGGCCGTCTCGTTGTTCTTCACTCGGGCCTGCAGGCTCTGGGTGCGGCTGTCCAGCGTGCCGTCGCTGTCCAGAGACAGCTTCAGCCAGCCCTCGAAACGCTTGGCAAAGCCCTGGTTGCCCGGCGTCGTGGTGTCGACGTTGGCAAAGAGCTTCTGCATCTCGGGGCCTTGCGCCAGTGCGGCGGTGAGCTTGGTGTCGTTCACCTTGATCTGGCCGTCGGTGTCCAGGTCCAGGCCGACATCGGCCAGCCGCGAGAAGACGGCGCTGTTGCCGCCGCTGCCGGTGAACATGCTGCGCAGCTGGGTCAGCATGGCAGCACCCGATCTGTCGCCCTGCAGCGGCCCGGCCTGCTTGGTGGCGGGGTCGTAGCGCGTTTGCTCGCGCAGCAGTTTGATGCTCTCGTTGTAGGCCTTGACGAATTCGTCGACCGACTTCTTCAACGCGTCGGTGTCCGGTTCCACCTGCACTTCGGTGGTGCCGACCTTGCGCAGCGCGAAGCTCAGGCCCTCGACCGTCTTGTCCAGGGTGTTGGTGGCCGATTCGACCTGCACGCCGTTGATGCTGGCCAGCGCGTTCTGCGCCGTTTGCGGCCGGCTCATGGTGTTGATGCCGCTGCTGGGGTCGAAAGCCAGTGCCGACAAGCCGGTGGCGTTGGCGTCGCTGCCGTCGTCGTCCAGCACCTGCATGCGAAAGCCGTTCTCCAAGCCGGTCTGCGAAGAACGCAGCACCAGGCGCGCGCCCGAAACGTCGTTGACGACACTGGCCACGACGCCGGCGCCGGCGCCATTGATCTTGTCGCGGATGGCAGTCAGCGAACTGGCGCCGGGCTCGATGACGATTTCCACCGAGCTGCTGCCGGCCTTGGGCACGGGGGGCTGGCTGTCGAAGTTGCCCAGCTCGATGCGCAGGATGCCCGAGCCGATGCTGTTGCTGGCGCTGGCGTAGCTGCCCGTGGCCAGGGTCTGGGCCGCGGCCAGGCGCGTGACGCTGACGTTGTAGTTGCCGGCCTGGGCCGCGCCGGTGGCGGTGGCGCCCAGAGCCGTGGGGTCGGAACTGGTGGCCTTGGCGACACGCCATGTGTCGGCTTGCGTCAGTTTGACCGCGGCGTCGCGCAGCGTCGACAGCGCGCTCTGCACGCGGCCGAAAGCAGAAATCTGGGTCTGCAGCTTTCCCGCTTCGGTCTGAAGCTGGCGGATCGGTGCGCGCTCGATGCTGAGCAGCTGCCTGACGATGCTTTGAACGTCAAGACCGCTGCCGATTCCGGCGGATGAGATGGCCATGAAGGAATCTCCCTAAGGTGAAGTCAGTGCAGAGACCGTCGCTGCGCAAGGCGCAATCCCAGGTCTTCAACGGACATTTCGACACCCGCCGCAGAAACTTTAGGGCTATCAGTTCGCGGGCGCGCGCGGCGCCGCCGACTTCAGCGCTGAAGCAGCTGCAGCACCTGCTGCGGCAGCTGGTTGGCCTGCGCCACCATCGCCGTGCCGGCCTGCTGAAGGATCTGCGCGCGTGACAGATTGGCGGTTTCCATCGCGAAATCAGCGTCCATGATGCGGCCGCGTGCGGCCGACTGGTTCTCGGAGGCCACCTGCAGCGTGCCGATGACGGCCTCGAAGCGGTTCTGCGTGGCGCCGTACTGCGCGCGCTCGGCATTCACCACCGTCAGTGCGGCGTCGATGGCGACCATCGACGCCGTCGAGTTGGTGGCGTCGCTCAGGTTGTTGGCCGCCAGGCCGGTGATGGCGCCGTTGTTGGCCAGGTCGGCGGTGGTGATGGTGATCTGGTCGGTGGAGTCGGCGCCCACCTGGAAGACCTGGGACCCCGAGTTGGCCCCCAAGATCGCCAGGCCATTGAACTTGGTGCTGCCCAAGGTGCGGTTGATCTCTTCGGTGAGCTGCTGGAACTCGGCGTTGAGGTTGGCCCGGTCGTCGACGCCGTTGGTGGCGTTGGCGGCCTGCACCGCCAGTTCACGCATTCGCTGCAGCATGTCGCCCACCTTGCCGATGGCGCCTTCAGCCGTCTGCGCCAGTGAGATGCCGTCGTTGGCGTTGCGTATCGCGACGTTCATGCCACGCACCTGCGTCTGCATGCGGTCGGCGATGGCCAGGCCGGCGGCGTCGTCCTTGGCGCTGTTGACGCGCAGGCCGGAGGAAAGCCGTTGCATCGACGTCGCCAGCGAGCCGCCTGACATCGACAGGTTGCGCTGAGCATTCAGCGACACCAGGTTCGTGTTGATCGTTTGTGCCACGTCGGTTTCTCCGTGCGAGGTCTGAGCTGTCTCCGGTGCAAAGGAACCGGCTCCCGCAGGCCGGAGAGTTCAGGACCTGCTGAAGATATTCTTTAGCGGCTCGTGTCGCGGCAATCGAAGGAACAGCGGCGTTTTAGCCCCCCATAACGGAAGCAGGGCCCGAAGACCCTGCTGTGGTGGTTCAGGGCCTGTCTGGCCCTTGTTGCCTATGGCGCGAGTTCAGCGAATCAGGCTCAACACCATCTGCGGCAACTGGTTGGCCTGCGCCACCATCGCCGTGCCGGCCTGCTGCAGGATCTGGCTGCGCGACAGGTTGGCGGTTTCCGTCGCGAAGTCGGCGTCCATGATGCGGCCGCGCGCGGCGGATTCATTCTCGGTGGCGATCTGCAGCGTCGAGATGATGCCCTCGAAGCGGTTCTGCACGGCGCCGTAGTTGGCGCGTTCGCCGTTGATGGTGGCCAGCGCGGCGTCGATGCTGGTCATCGCCGTGCCCGCGAGGGTTGCGTCGGTGATGGCGCTACCGGTGACGGTCGTGACAGTGGCATCGGTCGACAGATTGGTCGTCGTCACGGTGACCAGGTCGGTCGCGTTGGCGCCGATCTGGTAAGCCTGCGTCGCGCCCGCACCGCCGGCCAGGATGTTCAGGCCGTTGAAGCGCGTGTTGCCCAAGGTGCGGCCGATTTCTTCGCCCAGCTGCTGGAACTCCGCGTCGAGGTTGAGACGGTCGGCGACGCTGTTGGTGGCGTTGGCCGACTGCACGGCCAGTTCACGCATTCGCTGCAGCATGTCGCCCACCTTGCCGATGGCGCCTTCAGCCGTCTGCGCCAGTGAGATGGCGTCGTTGGCATTGCGAATGGCCACCGTGTTGCCTCGCACTTGTGAACTCATGCGGTCGGCGATTGCCAGGCCAGCGGCATCGTCCTTGGCGCTGTTCACGCGCAGGCCGGACGACAGTCGCTGCATCGATGTTGAAAGCGACGACTGGCTCATCGTCAGGTTGCGCTGCGCGTTCAGGGAAACGGTATTGGTATTGATCGTGAGGGCCATGAAAGACTCCAAAGTTGATGACCACAGGCAAATGCCTGGCAGGCTTCCGCAGTTCGGACAACGTGCTTTACGGTGCCTGCCTGCAACTCCACCGGCTCGCCTCCCGCAGGGGGCTTGCCGCCGGAACTCGTCCGGGCCTTGGCGTTCTCGCGGCGCAGCGCCCTTTGATGAAGCAGGCTCTGCACCGCGATCCGTCTTGGTCCGGACCCCGCGCCCCGAATTGAGTGCGCGATGGGAGTCTTTTCGTCGTGGCCCGGAAAAGCTTTAACCCGATTTTTATCGGACTGCCCCAAGGAAGTAGCACGGGGAAGGCGCCCATATCGGCGCTTCTGCAGCCGGCTGAAGCGGAATCTTTCTGAAGCGCGCGAGGCGTGCTGCGCGGCTGCGCGCAGGCAGTGCAGCGCGTTTCATCCGGCCGGCGGCACTTCTAAAGCGCAGCGCCTGGCGCTGGTGACGTTGCGCGCGCTTCAGGCTGCGGCCGTGGCGGCCGTGGCGATTGGGGTGGCCATGCGTGTGGCGCCTGTCGCAGCCGTACTCCGGCGGTACAGGTCCATCAGGCTGAGCGCGGCGCGTTCTCCGGTCTGCTCCAGGTAAGGGCCCTGCAGGGGCCCGGCCGTGCGCGAGAGCTGCAGTGAGCGCTGCCAGGCGTCCTCGGCCAGCGGCAGCAGCGTGGCGGCGGCGTCCGGCTGCTCTTGGGCCCAGTTCCAGAAGACGTTGCCTGCCGTGAGCATGAAGTAGGCCGAACTGCCGTAGTTCGTCAGTTCGGCCTCAAGCAACTGCGCCGCGATCGTCCACTCGCGCAGCGCCTGCAGCGTGATGAGCAGGCGCCGTACCAGCTCGCCACGGTAGCTGGCCCCCGGCGCCAGGCGCTGAAGGGCCTGCGAGTACGCGGCTGCGGCTTCTGTGTGGGCGCCGCCCTGAGCCAGTTGGACGCCGAGCTGGAAGAGCAGGTAGGGGTCTTCCGGGCGCTCGGCCAGCGCCAGACGCAGCAGGTGCTCGTTGCGCGTGTTCTTGGCTTTGACTTGCGCTGCGGCATAGCCGTCGTGCATCAGCGTCAGACCGGTGGCGACGTTTGGCAGCCGGGTCTCGGGCTGCTCATGGATGCGGCCTTGGTAGCGCACGCTGCCGGGCAGCAGCCGCAACAGGCAGGCGCTGACCACGCCGCTGCCGTCTGTGCTTTCCACGGTGCTGCGCACTGTCACCACACCGCAGTGCTGAGGCTCGCGCAGTCGCCACGCGGCCAGCACTTCGGCGCCGCTGTCCAGCCACTCGTCGGCGTCCACCACCAGATGCCAGCGCGCGCCGGCGGCCTGCAGCGCGGCGTTGCGGGCGGCGGCGAAGTCATCGCACCAGGTGAAGTGCTGCACCTCGGCCCCGGCGGCTTTCGCCAGCGCCACGGTGTCGTCGGTGGAACCGGTGTCCAGCACCAGCATGTGGTCGACATGGCCGGCAAAGCTGTTCAGGCAACGGGTGATGCAGCGCGCTTCGTTGCGCGCGATGACGACCAGGGCGAGCTTTTTCATCCCGGCATGTTGCCGCCGCGCCGGGCTGGTGTGCGCCAATGAAGCGGGTGTTCGGCGCCCCAGCTCAGCCTCTTGCCGCCCATGCGCCTTCAGCCTTCAGCTGAGCCCCAGGAACTCTTTCACCGGCTGCACGCTCAAGCCCGGGTCTTCTTCCTGCGGCACATGGCCCAGGTTGTCGAAAACCACGCGCTTGGCTCCGGCGATGCGCCTCTCGAACTCGGCACCCACCTCGGGCGGGACCAGGCGGTCGCGCCCGCCCCAGAGAATGAGCGTGGGCACCTTCAGCGTCGCGATGCGTTCTTCATCTTCGCCCGCCACCATCTGCCGCACGCGCAGGCCCAGGGCGCGGCGGTTGCCTTCGCGCAGTGCCAGCTGGTAGTAGCGGTCGATCAGCTCGTCGGTGACCTTCGTGGGGTCGCCGTAGACGCTGTGCAGGCCCTCGGCCACCACGCCGCGCGGCAGCGCCCATTCGCCCAGCTTGTTCAGCACCGGCAGGCGCGCCAGCCGAAAGCCCAGCGGCACGACCTCGGGCGTGAAGCGCGGGCCCACCGCGTCCACCAGCACCAGGCCGGCCACGCGTTCGGGCGCCATCGCGGCGATGCGCCAGGCCACTTCACCCCCCAGCGAGTTGCCGGCGATGACGGCGCGCTTGACCTGCAAGGTGTCCAGCAGGTCGAGCACGAAGCGCGCGTAGATGTCGCCGTGGTAGTTGTCGCGTTCGTACTCGCCCTCGAAGGGGCCGGTGAGGCCGAAGCCCGGCAGGTCGAAGCTGATGACGCGCCGCTGGCCCTTCAGCGCCTTGGCCCAGCCCTCCCAGGTGTGCAGGCTGGCCGAGGTGCCGTGGATGAGCACGATGGGCGGCGGCCCGGCCTCGGCGCCGTCGTGCCGCGGGCCTTCGTCGCGCAGGTGCACGGTCTGGCCCCTGACGTCGATGAAGTCGGATGGCGGCGGGGCCCAGCGTGCCACCAGGCCTTCGGCCGGCACGTCGGGTGCGCGCAACAGCGCCATTGCGATCGCGCTCAGGATCAGCAGCAGCCCGACGGCGCGCTGCACCCACATCAACATGTTTTGCCCATTCAGATTTCCGGGAACAGCGCAGATTTTAGGCAGCGGGCGGCTCTCTAGAATGCCTTCGATGAGCTTTGTCCATCTGCGCACCCACACCGAATACTCCGTTGTCGACGGCACCCTGCGCATTGCCGATGCCGCCGCGGCCGCGCGCCAGGACGGCCAGCCCGCGCTGGCCATCACCGACCTGAACAACCTCTTCGGCGCCATCAAGTTCTACAGCGCCTGCCGCGGCAAGGGCGTGCAGCCCATCATCGGCGCTGACGTGCTGATGGAGCCGCACGCCAGCATCAGCGGCGGTGAAAAACAGGCCAGCCGCCTG
>JBBSCV010000072.1:0-13182 GCA_038249925.1 Burkholderiales bacterium | reverse complement strand
GTGGCTGCCAAGCTCGTCTATCGCAAGCCGGCTTTCGTGGCTGTGCAGGCCCAGCATGTGGCCGAGATGGCCCGCCGCGCGGTGGTCGAACGCCTGGGCGAGAAGGCCTACAGCGAAGGCGTGCGCGTCTTCACCTCGTTGCGCGCCGACGACCAGCGTGCCGCGCATGCCGCGCTGCGGCGCGCGCTGCTGGCGCTTGAACGCCGCCAGCCCTGGCGCGGCCCCGAGGGTTACCAGGCGCTGCCCGAGGGTGCCGAGCAGGCCGACCGTGTCGCCGGGCTGGCGCTGAAGGACTACCGCGACGACGACGACCTGCGCCTGGCCATCGTGCTGGCCGCCAGCCCGCGCGAACTGGTGGCCAAGCTGGCCAGTGGCGACACCGTCACGCTGCGCGGCGACAGTTTGCGCTGGGTGCAGGCGGCACTGGCCGCCAAGGCGGCGCCCGCGCTGGCACTGCGCCGCGGCAGCATCGTGCGGCTGCTGGCCACGCCCGGGCGCGGCACGGGTGCAGCCGCGGTGTGGCAGCTGGCGCAATGGCCGCTGGCCGATGGCGCCTTCGTCGCGCTGGACCCCGACACCGGCCGCGTGCGCGCGCTGGTGGGCGGTTTTTCATTCACACGCCAGCAGTTCAACCGCGTCACCAGCGCCTGGCGCCAGCCCGGCTCCAGCTTCAAGCCGTTTCTGTATTCGGCCGCGCTGGAACAAGGCGTGATGCCCGAAACCCTGGTCGACGACGCGCCCCTGGTGAGTGACGACGGCCAGTCCGGCCTGCGCGGCTGGAACCCGCAGAACAGCGACGACACCTTCGCTGGCGAGATCACCGTGCGTGAGGGCCTGGTGCGCAGCAAGAACCTCGTGAGCATCCGCGTGCTGCAGCAGATCGGCCTGCCGGCGGCGCGGCAATGGCTCACGCGTTTCGGCTTCGAGCTGAACCGCCACCCCGACAACCTGACGCTGGCACTGGGCACGGGCAGCGTCACGCCGCTGCAGATGGCGCAGGCCTATGCGGTGTTCGCCAACGGCGGGCACCGCGTGACGCCGGTGCTCATCGAGAAAATCGTCGATGCCCAGGGCCAGATCATCTTCGAGGCGCCACCGCCTGCGGCGCTGGACGAGAGCAGCCGTGTGCTGCCGGCGCGCAATGTCTACCTCGTCAACACGCTGATGCGCGACGTCACCGCGCGCGGCACCGCAGCGCGCGCCCAGGGCGCCCTGGCCCGCAACGATGTCTACGGCAAGACGGGCACCACCAACGATGCCGTCGACGCCTGGTTCGCCGGCTGGGCGCCCGGCATCGCGGCGGTGGCCTGGATAGGCCATGACGAACCGAAGAGCCTGGGCGAACGTGAAACGGGCGGCGGCCTGGCGCTGCCGGTGTGGATAGACGTGATGGCTCGCGCCCTGCGCGGCGTGCCGGTGCAGGCGCTGGCCCCGCCCTACGGCGTGGTGGCGGCGGGTGGAGACTGGCGCTATGCCGAGTTCGCCGAAGGCGGTTTCGTGCTGCGCGTGGGCGACGCCGACACCGGCCTGCCCGCGCCACCGCAAGTGCCCACTGCCGCATCTGCGGCCAGCGCCGCGGCGTCCGTCCCGGCACGCTAGCGCACCCTGCAAGCTCGGCGAGCTCGGCAAGCCCTGCAAGGCGGCACGCCGCACGCTTGACGGCCACAGTCTATGTGTACTACTCTAGTGGTACACATAGACACCTCCCGTGGACGATCAATTCGCCTTCAGCATCCAGACCGGTTCTGCAGAGCCCATCTACCGCCAGCTCGTCGAGCACGTGCGGCGCCGGGTGGCCAGCGGGCAGATCAAGGCCGGCGACGAAATTCCCTCGGTGCGTGAACTGGCACTGCAGCTGGCCGTGCACCCGATGACCATCTCCAAGGCCTACAGCCTGCTCGAAGCCGAGGGTCTGCTGGAACGCCGGCGCGGCCTGGCCATGCGCGTGGCGTCCCAGCACCAGCGCGCGCAGCCGGCGGCTTCGCGCATCGAGTTGCTGCGCCCGGCGCTGGTGCGCGCGGCGGCCGAGGCGCGGCAGCTGCAGCTGCCCAAGCCCACTGTCATGAAGCTCTTTTCCGACATCCTGGACGAGGACGAATCACGATGAACCCCCATCTGCTGGCGACCACCTCGCCCACCGCCGAACTGGCCGGCGTGACCCTGGCCTACACCGGCGGCGCCGCAGTGCTGCAGGGTCTGGACTGGCAGCTTCTGCCGGGCCAGGTGGTGGGCTTGCTGGGGCGCAACGGCGCAGGCAAGACCACGCTGCTGGAAACGCTGTTGGGCCTGCGCGAGCCGCAGGCCGGCAGCGTGCAGATCTTCGGCCAGCCTGCGGCCCGGCCCGACGACGCGGTGCGCGCGCGCATCGGCTATGTGCCGCAGCAGTCGGACCTCTTCGACAGCTTCACCGCCACGCAGCTGCTGGCCTACTTCCGCAGCTTCTACCCGCGCTGGAACGAGACCAAGGCGCAGGGCCTGCTCTCGCGCTGGGACATCAACCCGCACCAGCGCATCGCCAAGCTGAGCGGCGGGCAGCAGCAGCGCCTGTCCATCATCCGCGCGCTGGCGCATGAGCCCGACCTCTTGGTGCTGGACGAGCCCGTGGCCAGCCTCGACCCCGCGGGCCGGCGCGACTTTTTGGGCGAACTGGTCGGCCAGGTGCTGGAGCGCGGCACCACGGTGGTGTTTTCCACCCACATCCTTTCAGACCTGGAACGCGTGGCATTCCACATGGCCTTCATGAGCAGCGGGCGCATCGCCTTGCAGGCACCGCTGGACGAACTGCTGGAAGAAGTGCGGCAGTTCTCCGGCAGCGCCGCCGAAGTGCAGGCGCTGCTGCAAAGGCTGGGCGCACACAGCCTCAAGCGCACGCCGCTGCCGGCCGGGCGCGAGCGCGTGCTGGCCCGTCTGCCGCCCGGCACCCGGCTGCCGCCCGGCACGCCCGCCGAGGTGGTGACGCTGGAAGACCTGTTCATGGCGCTGACATGAGCCTGGCCCTGCAGCGCCCGGCCGTGGCCATGCTGCGCACCGCGTGGCAGTGGCGGCGCAACGACGGCAGCGTGTGGGCGGCGCGGCTGTATGCGCTGCTGCTGGCGGTGCTGCTGGGCGTGCCCGCTGCGGCGGCGCTGCTGTGGATGCCGCAGCGCGCGGCCTGGATCAGCGTCGGCGTGCTCGCGCTGATGGCCCTGTGCATCGTCTGGGGCCTGCACTTCGCCGCGCTGCTGCGCCTGGACCACCCGCATGCCGCGCACACCGTGCCCGGCCACGCGCGCGCCCTGCGCACGGCGGCGCTGGGCCTGTGGGCGGCGCTGGTGGGCTTGAGCGCGGTGGTGGCGGCCGTGGGCGCCGCAGGGCTGGGTGTGGGCGATATCGCCACCTGCTGGCGATTCGGCCTCGCCGCCGCCTTGGGCACGGGCACGTTGCTACTTTTTTCGGCTGCGGCCTTGCGTTGGTGGGGGCTGTGGCTCTTGCTCGGCGTGGGGCCCGCCTTGATGGGTCCGCGCGCCTGGCGCACTACCGTGTTCGACCCCTGGGACCAGGCGCTGTCGCTGTGGCAGGCGCAGCCGCTCGGCATCACGCTGGTGGTGCTTATGGCGCAGGGCCTGCTGCTGTGCACGGTGTTCGGCACCGGCAACGCTGCCCATGCCCGCGCCTACGCCCGGCGCGAAAATTCACGCCGCATTTTCGCCCTGGCCGCCAGCGGGCAGAAGCCCACGCTGGCCGCCTACGGCCGCTGGGGCGAGTGGCTGAACCTGCCTGGCCAGAAGCTGGTCGACGCCTGGCTTCAGCGTTGCCTGGCTCGCGCCCGGGCGCGGCCGGCCAGCGTGATGGCGCGGGCCGAACTGGTGCTGCACGACGGCCAGCACTGGGTGCGTCAGCTCTGGGTGCTGCTGTGCGTGCAGCTCTGCGTGGGCTTGGTCATTGCGCTGGCCGCCGCGCTGACCGGGGCGGGCATTCCACTCTTTCTCGAACATGGCAGCCTGGGCATCAGCATCGGCGTGGGCGTCATAGCCTTCGGCGCGGTGCTGAACCTGCCCAGCGCCTTGTCGGCCTCGCGGCGCGAGCAGGCCTTGTTGATGCTGCTGCCCGGCATGCCGCAAGGCGCCACGCTGAACCGGGCGCTGGCCTGGCGCCAGTGGCGGCATTGCCTGCTGCTGTGGCTGGGCTTGCTGCCGGCGCTCTTCGCCGTGGTGTGGGCGGGCCAGGCGTCCTACGCCTTGGCCTTCATGGGCATGGCGCTGCTGCTCAGCGCCTGGCTGTGGCGCGACCATGCGCGCATGACTCCAGCGCGTCGGGCCGCGCCCTTCCTGCCCGTGCTGATGCTCGGGCCGCTGGTCTTGCTATCGGCGCTGTTGCTGAACCGGCACCCTGGCGCGCTGTGGTTCTGGGCGCTGGGCGTGCTGGGGCTGACGGCCGCCCTGCTGGCGTGGCGCTGGCGTGCCCTGGCGCACCTGCCGCAGGCGCTGCCAGTGGGCCGGCTGGCCTAGAGCCTCAGCCGAGATCAGCCGAGTTCGGGCGCAATGCCCTCGGCGTATTCGTACAGCGCTTCCAGCAAGCCCTGGGCGCGTTCGTCGCCAGAGGTGTCCGCCGCTTCGGCCAGGGTGTCGATGCGCTCGAAGTAGGCCTGCAAGGTGATGCCACCGCCGTGACCTTCATGCAGGCGCGTAGCGCGGTGGTGTTCCCAGCGCTGCTGCTCTTCTTCAGTCAGCGTTTGTGGATGGTTGCGCGCGCGGTAGCGGAACAGCAGCTCTTCCAGCCTGCCGTCGTTGAAGGCCACCTGCTTGGCGGCCAGCTGCGCCGGCGTCAGCGCCAGCAGACGCTGCAATGTGCGGCGGTCGTCGTTGCCGATGAAGCCGCCGTAGAGGTCTTCGTCCACATCGGGTGTTTCGGCCGGCGCGGGGCGCTGGAAGACCGGCGCCCACAAGTGCTGCAGCTGCGCGCCCAGCGCCGCGGCATGTTCGGCATGCAGCAGGGCCAGCGACACGTCCAGGCCCCATCGGTCTGCGGCATCGCCCAGCGTCTTCAAGTTGCCGATGACGATGGGGCTCTTGTTAACGTGGATGGTCTTGATGGGCAGCCGGGTCTCGCCGCGGCCTGCGGCGTCGAGCTCGCTTTGCTTCGCGAACATCCGCCGCCGCACGGCTTCGACGTCCAGGCCGGCCAGTTGACGCGGGTCTTGCGCCAGGTCCCACACGATGAGCTCGTTCTTGTTCGTCGGGTGCGGCGCCAGTGGCCACACCACGGCCAGGCAGCCGCGTTCCACCGGGTACATGCCAGAGAGGTGCACGAAGGGCCGCCCGCCACCCATTTCGGCGGCCACGGCGTCCTTCTTGTGCAGCCGCAGGCAGAAGTCCCACAGCCGCGGCTGCCGGGTCTTGATCAGCCGCGCCACCGCGATGGTGGCGCGCACATCGCTCAAGGCGTCGTGCGCGGCCTCGTGCGCCAGGCCGTTGGCGGCGGTCAGATGTTCCAGCTTGAAGGAAGGCCGGCCGGCCATCTCGCCGCTGGTGTGCACGGGCCACTGAATGCCCTCGGGCCGCAGCGCCCAGCAGCAGCGCACCACATCCAGCAGGTCCCAGCGGCCGCAACCGTTCTGCCATTCGCGGGCGTAGGGGTCGATCAAGTTGCGCCAAAAGAGATGGCGCGTGACTTCGTCGTCGAAGCGGATGCTGTTGTAGCCCACGCCCACGGTGCCGTCCCGCGCCAGTTCGCGCTCGATGGCGGCGGCAAACTGATGTTCGGGCAGGCCATCCTGCAGGGCCTGCTGCGGCAGGATGCCGGTGAGCAGCACGGCCTCGGGCTCGGGCAGGAAGTCGGGCGCGGGCTGACAGAAATGCATCACGGGCGCGCCGATCTCGTTCAGGTCGGCGTCGGTGCGCACACCGGCAAACTGCGAAGGCCGGTCGCGGCGCGGCACGCGGCCGAAGGTCTCGTAGTCGTGCCAGAAAAAGCTCATTTCAGCCATGGCGGCACGATAGCGCATGCCCCAGCTGCAGAGCCGGCGCCAGCCGCCTAGACTGCGCGCCTTCCACGTCGCCTCGACATTCCCCTCTGTACCGTTACGGAACTCTGTCATGCACCCACTTTCAAGCCTGGCCTGCGCCCTGCTGCTGGCCGCTCCGCTGTTCGCCAGTGCCCAAGTTGGCAAGATCGGCACGGCGGACAAATCCGAGCCGGCTGAAGCCTGCAACGACTTCGACGCCTATGCCAATGGCCAGTGGCTGGCCGCCACCGAGCTGCCACCCGACCGCGCACGCATCGGCAGCTTCGACGCGCTGCGCGTGGCCAACGACCGCCTGCTGGAAACGGGCTTGGCAGAGTTGGCAGCCAACCCCGCGCGTCAGACGACGCCAGGGCTGAAGCTGCTGGCCGCGCAGTACCGCGCCGGCATGGACAGCGCGGCGATCGAGCGGCGTGGCCTGTCTGCCGTGCAGCCCTGGCTGGCACGCATCGACAAGGTCGAGCGCGCTGCGCTGCCAGCGCTCATCGGCGAGATGGCGCGCCTGCAGGTGGCGGCCCCGCTGGCGGTCTTCGTCGGCACCGACGCCAAAGACGCCACGCGCCACGCGCTGATGCTCAGCCAGGCCGGCCTGGGCCTGCCCGACCGCGACGACTACTTCGGCAGCGACGACAACAGCCGCAAGCTGCAGGCCGCCTACCGCGTCTACGCCGAACGGCTGCTGAAGGCGGCCGGCGCCCCCGCCGATGCCGCCACGCTGGACGCGCTGATGGCCTTCGAGAAGGAACTGGCGCAAGCCTCGATGACGCGCGTGCAGCGCCGCGACCCCAACGCCACCTACAACGTGATGACGCCTGCATCACTGAAACTGCAGGCGCCGGGCTTCGACTGGGCCGGCTGGCTGCAGGCCTATGCCGGCTTGGGCGAGAGCCAGAGGCTCATCGTCGGCCAGCCGGGTTTTGCCACGGGTCTTGCCGCACTGGCCGAAAAGGCACCGCTGGACACCTGGCGCACTTACCTGCGCGTGCGTGCGCTGGACGCCGTGGCCGAGTTCGGCCCGCAGCCCGTGGCGCAGGCGCATTTCGACTTCTACAGCGGCGCCATACGCGGCCTGAAGGCAGCGCCGCCGCGGGTGGAGCAGGTCATCCTGATGGTGGGCGGCCGCACGGGTGGCTCACCGCTGGGCGAGACGTTGGGCGAGGTCTTCGTCGACAAGGCCTTTTCACCGCTGGCGCAGCAGCGTGCACTGGCCATGGTGGCCGACATCAAGACCGCGATGCAGCGCCGCATCGACAACCTGACCTGGATGAGCGCACCCACCAAGGCGCTGGCCCAGGCCAAGCTGGCCGCGATGACCGTGAAGATAGGCGGCCCCGAGACCTGGAAGACCTACGAAGGCCTGGCGCTGCAGCCCGATGACTTCGCCGGCAACCAGCTGAAGATTGCCGCCTGGCACACCGCGCAACGCCTGGCCGAGCTGCAAAAACCGGTCGACCGCAGCCGCTGGAACACCAGCCCGCACATCGTGAACGCGTTTGCTGCAAGCGGCAACCAGATCGTCTTCCCGGCCGGCATCCTGCAGCCGCCCTTCTTCGACGAAAACGCCGACGACGCCAGCAACTACGGCGGCATCGGCATGGTCATCGGGCACGAGATCACGCACCACTTCGACGACCGCGGCCGCCAGTTCGACGCGGTCGGCAACCTGCGTGACTGGTGGCAGCCCGCCGACGCCGCGGCCTACAAGGCGCGTGCCGACCGCGTGGCCGCGCTGTACAGCAGCTTCGAGCCTGTGCCGGGCGTTCGCATCAACGGCCGCCAGACCCTGGGCGAGAACATCTCTGACCTGGCCGGTGTGCAGATTGCCTACGACGGCCTGCAAATCGCGCTGCAGCGCCAGCGTCAATCCGAAAAATCGGCCGGCAAGCCCGCACCGCTGGTGGACGGCCGCACGCCGGAGCAACGCTTCTTCCTTTCGCACGCCACCATCTGGCGCGGCAAATACCGCACCGAGGCCCTGGTCGACCAGCTGCGCACCGGCCAGCATTCACCGGGCCGCTGGCGCATCCTGGGGCCGCTGTCCAACATCCCGGCGTTTGCGCAGGCCTTCAGCTGCAAGCCGGGCGACGCCATGGTCGCTGGCGAGCCCATCGTGGTGTGGTGAACGCGGCCGTGTTCGTTGGCGCGGGGCGAAACCCCTGCGCGTGAAAACGCGCCAGCGCGCGTCAACGGCGGCTGATCAGCATGCCCACGATGACACCGATGCCGGCGCCGATGGCCACCGACTTCCACGGATGGTCGTGCACGTAGTCGTCAGCCGCATAGCCCACCGCCTTGGCCTTGTCGGCGGCCGCATGCTGCAAGTCCAGCATGCGCTGCTTCGACTGAGCCAGGCGCTCTTGCAGACGTTGGCGCAGGCCCGCGGCGCCCTCACCCACTTCGTCGGCGGTCATCTTCAGCAGTTGCTCTGCGTCGGCCACCACGGTGCGCAGATCGGACATCAGCTTCTCGCGCTGCGCTGCGGTCATGTTGCTCATTTCAGCCATGGGTGCACTCCTGTGCTGGAAATTGATTGCCGAGACCTTATCACCGCAACGCACGAGCGCAGC
The DNA here is from genome assembly GCA_038249925.1 of Burkholderiales bacterium. GTDB lineage: Bacteria > Pseudomonadota > Gammaproteobacteria > Burkholderiales > Burkholderiaceae_C > Rubrivivax. Next base: position 4,614 of record JBBSCV010000072.1, on the reverse strand, counting down.
ATCGACATCACTGCAAGACAGCAGGCCATTGCGCGCGCGCTGCCGGGCCATGCCTCGCGCCGGTGCTGTGCGGCAATGCACAGAGCCGCAAGGCAGACAACGGCAGACTGCGCGCTGTGCCGACCCAGGCAAATGAGAGAAATTCGCTGCCGATGAATCACTACCTCGCTGCCTACGCCGGTACTTTTGCCGTGATGCTCGCGCTGGACCTGCTGTGGCTGGGCGTGCTGGCCAAGCCGCTTTACCAGAAGGGCCTGGGCGCACTGATGCTGGAACAGCCGTTGTGGCCGGTGGCGCTGCTCTTCTACGCACTCTTTGCCCTGGGCCTGGTGATCTTCGGTGTGGCGCCGCAAGAAGCAGCGCGCAGCTGGCCGCAAACCCTGACCCTGGCCGCTCTGTTCGGCTTCTTCTGCTATGCCACCTACGACCTGACCAACCTGGCCACCTTGAAGAACTGGCCCGTGGGCTTGTCGTTGATGGACATGGCCTGGGGCACGGCGGTCAGTGCGGCGTCCGCGGCAGGCGGCAAGGCGGCGATGGACTGGGCCGGCCGCACCTAAAGGCCGGAGGCTCAAAGCCGCCGCAGCACCACACTGCCTACCGAGTAACCGGCGCCGAAACTGCAGATCACCCCCAGCTTGCCGGCCGGCAAATCGGCACGGTGGTGGTGAAAGGCGATGATGCTGCCGGCGCTCGCGGTGTTGGCGTACTCGCTCAGGATGATGGGCGCCAGGTTGCCGGCATCGGCATCACCCGCCTCGCGGCCCACCAGCTTCTTCAGCACCAGCTGGTTCATGCCCAGGTTGGCCTGGTGCAGCCAGAAGCGTCGCACGTCGGTGGGCTCGAAACCCAGCGCGTGCAGGTGGGCTTCGATGTGCTCGGCAGCCATCGGCACCACTTCCTTGAAGACCTTGCGGCCTTCTTGCATGAAGGTCTTGTCGCGCGCGTCGGGGTCGGTGTCTTCGCAGCGATTGATGAACCCGGCGTTGTTGCGGATGTTGTTGCTGAACTGCGTGACGAGCTTCGTGCCCAGCACTTCCCACTGGTCTGCCGAGGTGGCCGTCTCGGCGGCCTCGACGATGACGGCCGTGCACACGTCGCCGAAGATGAAATGGCAGTCGCGGTCGCGCCATTCGAGGTGGGCCGAGGTGATCTCGGGGTTCACCACCAGCACGCACTTCGCGCTGCCGCACTTCACGGCATTGACGGCCTGTTCGATGGCGAAGGTGGCTGACGAGCACGCCACGTTCATGTCGAAGCCGTAGCCCCCGGCGCCCAAGGCGGCCTGAATCTCGCAGGCCATCGCCGGGTAGGCGCGCTGCATGTTGGCCGCAGCGCACAGCACGCCGTCGATGTCGCTGCCTTGCTTGCCGGCCGCGGCCATGGCCTGCCGGGCGGCAGCCACCGCAGTTTCGGCCATCAGGCTGAGCTCGTCGTCGGCGCGCGGCGCAAAACGCGGCTTCATGCGCGTGGGGTCCAGCACGCCGGCCTTGTCCAGCACGAAACGTTGCTTGATGCCCGACGCCTTCTCGATGAAGTCGACGCTGGAATGGGTCAGCGCCTGCCGCGTGCCGGCCGAAATCTCGTCCGCATGCTGCGCGTTCTGCAGGTCGGCATAGGCGTTGTAGCTGGCCACGAGTTCTGCGTTGGTGATGACCTGCGCCGGCTGGAAGAGCCCGGTGCCCGAGATCACCACGCGGGGCGCAGTGGGTGTGTCGACGGCGGGTGAATTCATGGCGCAGGAGTCTAGGCGCCCGCCCGCTGGCCCGCCTGCCTGCCTGGGAACCGCCCGTCTGCCCGCCAAATGCGAAACGGCGTCGATGGCGTTACTTGCGTGTGGGCGGCTTCTTTGGCTTGGCCGCGCTTTGGATGGCGTCGCTCATGCCCAGCAGCACACCGCTGACCATGGCGGTGTAGCTCTCGGCCAGGGCCTGGGCCGCGCGCATGCCGGCGGCGCGCGTGGAGCGCATCGCAGTCTGCATCTGCTCGCTCATCTGCGCGCTCATCTGCTCGGCCGTCACTGTGGCCTGCGCACCACTGAGCGTGCCGCCGGCCTGCATCTTTTCAAGGATGGGAGCCCAGGCGCTGGCCATCGGTGCGCCGGCGCCCGAAGCGGTCTTCTTCAGCGCGTCGAACAGCGTGTCTTCCATCTTTTCCAGGTCGGCCAGGGCTTTGCTGAGGTGCTTCTCTCGCAGGTCGGCACCCTGGTTCGTGAGCGTGGTCAGCGCCACGCGGTTGGCGTCCACGGCCTTCAGCATGGCCTGGTCCATGCCGGCCACGGCCTGGTCGAGCAGGTCTTCGGCGTCGATGTCGGGCATCACGTTCTTGGCAGCACCGGCGCTGGCCGCCGCCGCCACCTGCTTCAGCGCGCCACGCATGTTTTTCAGCGTCAGCTCGCGGCCCTGCAGCGCAGACATCGTGGCCTGGGTAGTGGCCTTGCGCAGTTGCGGACCTTGCTGGGCGGTGGCGTTCTCGAACATCGCGATCAGCGCTTCGGCGTCGAACATCGGCTTGGTCATGGTCTTGTCTCCTGGTGTTGAGGTGCTGGGCTTGGGGTCTGAAATGAAGTCGCAGCCAGGCATGCTCGCACCTGCGCGCCATCAGGGCAAGGCGCAACGTGCACCCGTGCACCTGCCGCTGCGAAGGTATCCTCGTTCGCCCGTGGGCACCGCCCACAACTCTCACAGTGCTTTCGCCGATGACCCGCGTCCACAACTTCAGCGCCGGCCCAGCCGTCCTGCCCGAGAGCGTGCTGCAGCAGGCCGCTGACGAAATGCTGGACTGGCACGGCAGTGGCATGGGCGTGATGGAGATGAGCCATCGCGGCCCGCAGTTCACCGCCATTGCCGCCGAGGCTGAAAGCCTGCTGCGCGAACTGCTGCAGGCGCCTGCGCACTACAAGCTGCTCTTCATGCAGGGCGGGGCCCTGGCTGAAAATGCCATCGTTCCGATGAACATGCTGCGCGGCAAGACCAGCGCCGACTACATCGACACGGGGCAATGGAGCCAGAAGTCGGTGCAGGAAGCGCGCCGCTACGGCCAGGTGAACGTGGCCGCCAGCAGCGCCAGCACGGGCTACACCACGATTCCGCCGCGCGAGACCTGGCAGCTCGACCCCGGCGCCGCCTATGTACACATCTGCAGCAACGAAACCATCGGCGGCGTGGAATACCCGGCCACGCCCGATGTCGGCGATGTGCCCTTGGTGGCCGACATGAGCAGCAGCATCCTCAGCCAGCCCCTCGATGTCTCGAAGTACGGGCTGATCTACGGCGGTGCGCAGAAGAACATCGGCCCGGCCGGGCTGACCCTCGTGATCGTGCGCGAAGACCTGCTGGGCCAGGCCCTGCCATGCACGCCCACCGCGTTCAATTACCGGGTGGTGGCCGACAACGGCAGTATGTACAACACCCCGCCCACCTATGCCATCTACGTTGCCGGGCTGGTGTTCAAGTGGATCAAGGCGCAAGGCGGGCTGGCCGCGATGGCCGCGCACAACGCCGCCAAGGCGCTACTGCTGTACGGCGCGCTGGATGCCAGTGGTTGCTACACCGCGCCCGTGTCGCCGGAATGCCGCAGCCGCATGAATGTCACCTTCCGCCTGCACGACGAGCGCCTGGACGCCGCCTTCCTGCAAGGCGCCGAAGCCCGCGGCCTGGTGCAGTTGAAAGGCCACCGCTCGGTGGGCGGCATGCGCGCTTCAATCTACAACGCCATGCCCTTGGCCGGCGTGCAGGCGCTGGTGGACTGGTTGCACGAGTTCGAAAAAGCCAACGGCTGAACCGGCCTGCGCAGGCCACGCTGGCGCGCCTGAACGGCAGCTTCTAGCGCGGGGCGGCGCGGGCCCACTTCGCGGCGGCGCCGGTATCACGGGCCTGGGTTGCGGGCACCGGGAAGCGGTAGTAGGCGGCGTTGAGATGCCGCGCGACCTGGGCGATGTCTTCTTCGCTCCATCCGAGTTGCGCATTGCCTTGCCAGAAGCGAACCCAGGCCTGCAGGCTGTCCCAGTCCTTCGCCAGCTTCTTGTCGCGCCAGTGCATTTGCGCCGTATGGCAGGTCTGGCAATGGGTGGTGTACAGCAACTCGCCGCGCGTCTGCGCCTCGGCGGCAGGCGCGAAGGCGTGGGCGCCCGCCAGCACGAGAGCCGCCCCCAGCAGGTTTCGGTTGCGTTTGCGCATGTCGCTCGATTCTGAATCAGTGTGGGGTTTCAGCATGGGTGATTTCGCTGCTTCGCGGCTTGGTCGGCGACAACAGCTGCGTGACGAGCTCCGGCGAGGCCTGGCGCACGCGTCCAGGTCTCGGGCCGAGTCGGCGGGCCGACCGTTGTTGATCACCGGCGCAAGGCCGCCCGCCGTTCCATGATGCAGATCAAAGCGCGCGCACCGCCCTCGGTGCTTACTTGTGCCAGACCACCAGCCTCAAGGACAGACTCGCGATGACGGCACCTCAGCCCGCAAAGGAACAGCCTCTTGTTCGCTCGACGGTGTGGCGCGCCTGCGCGCTGCTCTTGCCCGCACTGCTGCTGGCGGCCTGCGCCTTACAGATCAAGAACCTGCAGCCCGCGCAGGAACTGGCCCGGCAAGCCAAGCCACCCGGTTCGGTGTACGCCGGCTG
>JBBSCV010000071.1:0-13428 GCA_038249925.1 Burkholderiales bacterium | reverse complement strand
GAACCAGACAGCACCAACGCCCCCATCCACGAGCCACGCCTGTGGCGAGACAACGGCTGGACCGCCCGCGTGGTGAAGAACAACGACGACGAAGGCTGGGCGGTGGAGATGTATCGCGAAGGCCAGGCCGAGCCGGCGCTCATCGGCCCGTGGACGATGGGCCGCGACAAGAAGAACCCCAAGCCGTTGGACGTGAACGCCTTCAACACCTTGGTGAAAACCGCCCACGAGGTGGTGCGCCGCCATGAACAGGCGCAGCACGCGCTGCTGCACAAGGAAGTGGTGCTGAGGCTGGAAGCCGGCGAGGTGACCGTGACGCTGGACATCGTGCCCGACGAAGATGAGCCGCACGCGCTGCTGGCCGCCCGCGACGCGGAAGGCCACGAGCTGGGCGCGCAGCGCGTGGCGGCGAACTTTCGGCTGAATGCCGCGAGCGCGGCGGCGTGGGTCGAAGGCGGCTACGCGCGGCCGCGCTGAAGGCTGGCTCAACTGACTCGGTGGCCGCCTGCACTTTGCGCGAGGACGGAACCATCAACTTCTTGTAGTTCTTCACCTTCTGCTACGCGCTAAATGCTGCGCGTCCTGATGGTCATGCAGCGCTTGCCTGGCGCTGCAAAAGAAAAACCCCGCCGAAGCGGGGTTTGGCGGGGAAGCGAAGCAAGGGCGTCGCTTGATGAGCCAGCGTTAGGCAGCGCGGCGGCGGCGCGACAAGCCCAGACCAGCCATGGCCAGCCCGGCAAGCGCCAGCGAACCCGGCTCGGGCACGGCCGTCACGATCACGTCGCGCAATTCAAACGTGCCGTCGCTGATGCCGTTGGCGCCGCCGAATTGCGCGTCGGCAGCCAGCAACACGTCACCAAAGCCGAGACATTGGTTGTTGCGGCTAACGCAGAACCAGTGGGCTGTTTCTGTCACGTTGAAAACACGACGGGTTGTGCAGCGCCTAGCGCTGGACGCGCTCGCGCGTCAGGCCGCCAGCTTGCGACGTCGACTGGCCGCACCCAGCATGGTCAGGGCGAGACCGGCCAGAGCCAGGGTGCCCGGCACGGGGACTTGGTTTCTTACGGAGTCCGACCAACGCGCCGTGTAGGCTGCATTGTTCGAAATTTGCAGCAATGGATCGTTGAAGTTGTACGCCTGCAGGAAGCCTGTATTGAAGCCGTTGCCAGCAGACCCCACCGTGATGTCGGTATAAACCACCGAACCATTCACAGAGTACTCGTAGCCGTTGGCCAGGGCCTCGATCTCGAGGGAAACCCACGTTCCGAACAAACCCGACAGATCAGTCGCCAGGTCGACCCAACCGTTCGGGGTGTCGCTGTCGAAGACGCGCAGCCGGGCCGCGCCACCAAAGTTGGTGAAACCGATGATCGGGTATGTGACCCCAGTCTCTGTCGGCGCATTCGATCGACCCCAGAGGTCCGTGCGGACGAAGCCGGCCGTGCTGGCCAGCCAACTCGAATCGAGGAAGAGGTCGGCAGCGATCGAATCACCTGCAACACCCGTGATGCCGATCTGGCGACCCTGGGTGTTGTAGAAAGTTCCTTGTTGGCCAATTGGACGCGCCGTGGCGTTGGTGGTGCTGTCGATTCCAATGCCAAGGACGTTGTTACGGCCCTGGTAGGTGCCCACATTGCTCCAGCTCGCCGGGTCGTAACGATCCTGAGTCCAGCCTGCGCCGGTGAGGCTGGGCAGTACCGGCGCTGCGTGGACCGCAAGGGTGAAAAGCGCAGCCGCGAGACCACCAATTGATTTCAGCACGAACATAGTTTGCTTCCCAAGGGTTAACTAAAACGGGACCATCGGCCACACGAAGGTACCGTCAGCAATTTTCGGGCCTCGATTGCAAGTGGTTGATTTTAAAAGGTTTGAAGTCCGAAGCTTTTTCGTGGTGTCAAGAAATCCGACGCGGAGCTTGTGTAGCAGCAGGGCAACGTTGCGCACCTGCTGACCCCCGTGCTTGGGGCAATCCCGCCCCCAGGCGCGGCACGAGCGATTTATATTGAAAGCTTGAGGGGTTGCTGAAGCGACTCTACGGAACAGAGCGTGGGGGTGCGCCGCACAGGCTGCACCACTCGGGCGCGACGGGTCTCATCGAAGACCCCTCGCCTGCCAAACCCGAGGAGCCCGCCATGCACTTTCCCCTGCGCCCCACCCCTGTTGCATTGGCCGCAGCGCTGATGACATCGCTTGCTGCAGTTTCAGCCGATGCACAGGCCCAAGCGCAAGCCCAAGCCCAAGCCCAGACCGCGGATCAGGCACCCGCCACCCCGGCAGCCGAAGCCGTTACGCCGGCCAATCGCCAGACCATCACGATCACGGCCACCAAACGGGAAGTGCCAGCGCACCGGGTACCGATCAATGTCACGGCGATCGGTGAAGCGCAGCTGCGCGAAGAAAACATCACCGATCTGAAGAAGCTGATTGCCAACAGCCCGGCCATCGATGCGCCGGGCAACAGCGCCCGTTTCGCCGACTCCGTCACCGTGCGCGGCCTGAACATCTCGTCGGTCAGCGCCAACAACATCGAATGGTTCGCGCGCAGCACGCTGTCGTACTACCTGGACGACACGCCGCTGCCCAACATCGGCTACCGCATCAAGGACATTTCCCGCGTCGAGACCTTGCTCGGCCCGCAAGGCACGCTGTATGGCGGCGGCTCGCTGGGCGGCACCATCCGCTACATCACCAACCAGCCGGTGTTCGGCAAGGTCGAAGGGCGGGTGTCGACGAGCTTCTATCAAACCCAGTTCGGTGGCCTGTCCAACGACACCGACGGCGTCGTGAACCTGCCCATCGGCGACAACTTCGCGCTGCGCATCGCCGCAGCCCGGCTCGATGAGAAGGGCTACACCGACCGCTTTGCCGGCACGCCCAGCTACCTGACTTCGGCCTGGACGCCCAAGCCCGATGCCAACCGGGTCTTGTATGAAGACGATGACTACCAGAAGGTCGACACCGGCCGCGTCTCTGCGCGCTGGCGCTTGACCAGCGACCTGGAGCTGACGCTGGCGCACGCCACGCAATCGCAGCTGGCGCATGGCACCAGCGGCGCGCAACTGTTACCGGCCAGCGGCAACCCGGGGCGCTACCAGGCGCCGCTGGCCTTCAACGACCACACGGTGCTTTCGCCTTACCCCGAATTCGCCGACCGCGACTTCAGCATGACGAGTTTCGACCTCGACTGGAAGCTGCCGTTCGGGCGCCTGCATTCGTCCACATCCACCTTCAAGGACAGCCGCGTCGGTCAAGCCGACTATTTGGGCACGGGCTCGTTCTTCTACGGTGACCTCGGCTATTCGCGCTACCGCCTGGGCAGTGCAAGCTGGGCGGGCCAGACGGCCTTCCTGAGCTTCGACAACCGCTACAAGGGCACGGCGCATGAAACCCGCATCAGCTCGAACCCGGGCGGCGCCTTCGACTGGATTGCAGGCGTGTACTACGCATCGCAGGAAAAGAGCCTGAAGTACGACGAAAACCTGCCCACGCTGCCCACCAGCGGCCCGGCCGGCGTGGGCTACCGCGAAGACCAGGCCGGCAAGTACAAGGAGACGGCCCTCTTCGGCGAGCTTTCCTACAAGCCGATGGCCGATCTGACACTGACCGCAGGGGCCCGGCTGTTCTCGTACAAGGACGAGACCACGACCGAGGTGGTGGACTTCGCCTTCGACCTCGTCAGCGGCGTGGTGGCTGCCAGCGAGAAAGGCAGCAACAAGGCCTACTTCAAGCTGAACGCGGCCTACACGCTGACGCCCGATTTGCTGGCCTTCGCCACGTTCTCGCAAGGCTTTCGACGCGGCGGCTCGAACGGCTTTCGCGCGCTGGGCGGCCTGGCACCCTCTGCCGAGGCCAGGACCTACAAGCCCGACACCACCGACAACTTCGAGCTCGGCATCAAGGGTTTCCTGGACGACAAGCGGCTGTACCTGCAGGCCAGCGTCTACCGCATCTATTGGAACGACACCCAGACCTACTTCTCGCAAGACATCAGCGGCTTCCCGGTCTGGGGCAACGCGAACGGGCCCAAATCGGTGTCGACCGGGCTGGAGCTTGACGGGCGCTACAACTTCACGCCGCAGTGGCAAGTGCAGTTCGGCAGCACCTACAACAATGCGAAATGGGACGGCACCAAGACCATCTGCCTGTACGCCAACAACACCGAATGCCGCACCTACACCAAAGGCGGCGTGCTGGGTGGCAGCGCCCGCTGGAAGCACAACCTGGGCGTTCGCTGGGACAGCGAAATGGGCGGTGGCTGGGCTATGAATGCCTCGCTGCGTGCCCGCTACACAGGCAAGAAACCTTCTGACCGTGGCGACGACCCCGCCACCACGGTTTTCGAGTTCGATGCCTACACCACCTTCAACACGAGCCTGGGCTTTTCCAAGGGTGACTGGGAGGCCAGTGTGTGGGTGGACAACCTGACCGACGAGCGCACGCTCGTGTCGTTCCAGGGCACCTCGGCCGTGGGCACGCGCACCGGCCTGCGCGCCATCTACCTGGTCCCGCGCACGGTGGGCGTGAACGTCAGCTACAGGTTCTGAGCGCGCGGGCGGGGCAAACGGCCGCCCGCCCGCTGCTCAATCCGCCGCTTTCGCTGGCACTGCTGCGAGCTCCAGCGCCGTGAGCCACAGCCGCGTTTCGAACTCCAGCTGGTGATAGTCGCCTTCCATGTGCGTGCACAGCGCATAGAAGGCCTTGCCGTGTTCACGCTCGCGCAGGTGCGCGAGTTCGTGCACGACGATCATGCGCAGAAAGCTGGCCGGCGCGTCCTTGAAGAGGCTGGCCACGCGCAGTTCGCGCTTCGTCTGCAGCCGCGAACCCTGCACGCGCGACACCGTGGTGTGCGTGCCCAGCGCCTGGTGCACCACGTGCAGGTGGTTGTCGAACGCCACCTTGGCCAGCGGCGGTGCGCTCTTCATGTAGCGCGCCTTCATCTCGGCCACATAGGCCTGCAGCGCGCGGTCGCTGCGCACGGTGTGCGCTTCGGGGTGGCGCGCTTGCAGCCAGGCCATCAGCCGGCCTTCGTCCAGCAGCGCCTGCACACGCGCCAGCACCTCGGGTGCATGGCCTTGCAGGTATTTCATGCGGCAGTCTTCAGCAGCGGTCTTCAGCTGCGGGCGCGGCCCTGGCGGCGCTGCTGCGCCAACGGGCGCTTGCCCTTCAGCTGGCGCTCGATGCCGTCGTTCAGCGCGCTGCGCAGCGCCACCACGGCTTCGAGGTGGCCGTAGACCTTCTCGAAGCGCAGGTCGAGCCACAACCACAGCGTGCAGGCGCGCAGCGCCATTTCCATGCGCTCCAGCCGGCTGTGGCCGTCCACCTGGTCCAGGAACCAGGGGCGGCCGGCGCGGCCGGTGTGGGCGTGGCTGCTGCTCCAGTCGAGAAAGGCCTGCAGCTGGCCTTCGGTGCGGGTGTCCACCGGCGCCTGCGCGTAGGTGAAACGTTCCTTCAGCGTCAGCGTGCCGGCGCTGGCGTCCAGCTGTTCGGCCAGCTCCAGCATCTGTTCCAGCTCGGCCACCTGGAAGTGCGCGTCGTCCAGCTTCAGCTGTTCGACGAACACGCCCAGCACTTCACGCAGCTTGGTCTTGGCCAGGCGCGAAGAGATGATGTCGATGTGCCAGCCATTCGGCGCCACCGGGGCCTTGAAGTCGGCCGGCGCCTGCGGTGTGCGCGACAGCAGCTCCTTCAGCACCCGCTGCGCTGTCGGTTCGGCTTCGAACAGCACGCCGACGAAGCCTTCTTCGTGCATGCCGTAGCGCCCGGCGCGGCCGGAAATCTGGTGCGTTTCAGATTCGTCCAGCCGGCGGTCGGCCACGCCGTCGTACTTCGTCAGGGTGCTGAAGAGCACGCGGCGTATCGGCAGGTTCAGGCCCATGCCGATGGCGTCGGTGGCGACAAGAATGTGGCTGGTGCCGGTTGCGAAACGCTCGGCCTCGCGGCGGCGCACTTCGGGTGGCAGCGCGCCGTAGATCACGCTCACCGGGTGGCCGGCGGCGGCGATCTGGTCGCGCAGCATCAGCACCTCGCGGCGGCTGAAGGCCACCACGGCGTCGCCCAGCTGCAGCTTGTTGATGGGCAAGGGCGCGGGCATCAACTGCACATGCTGCTTGCGCGGAAATTCACGCACCGTGCAGGCCTCGCCGCACAAGCCCAGCAGGTTCTCTATCGCTGGCACTGCGTACGCGCTGCAGATGATGATGACCTCACGCGCGGGCACCGCCACGATGGCCTGCGTCCAGGCCCAGCCGCGCGACTTGTCGAAGATCATCTGCGCCTCGTCGATGACGGCGACGTCGATCTCGGAGTTGGTCGACACCATTTCGATGGTGCTGCTGACGACCCGCGCCTCCGGCGCCGGCTGGTTCTCTTCACCCGTCAGCAGTGAACACGGCACGCCTGCTGCTACCAGACGATCGCGGCCTTCCAGCGCCAGCAGCCGCAGCGGCGCGAGGTAGGCGCCGTCCAGCGCGCCGGCCAGTTTCTGGAACGCGGTGAAGGTCTTGCCGCTGTTGGGCGGGCCGACGAACAGCGTCACCTTGCGCTGCAGGCGCCGCGCTTTCGGAAAGGTGTCGGGGTAGCCCTGGAAGGCCAGTTCGGTGTTCAGGCCCTCCAGCGTGTCGATTTCGGTCACGCGCCTTTCCCAACGCTCTTGCGCGCGGCGGCAGGCCGCTTTCAGTTCGGGCAGGTCTTGCGGTGTCGCGCACTCGGCCTGCAGCGCGGGCAGCAGGCTGGCCAGCTGGGCGGGTTTGAAGGCGGCGCTGCGCGAGACCAGCGCGTCCAGCTTGGCCACCAGTTCTGCGGCTTCCGGGTGCGGCGGTGGCGAGCCCATCGCCGCGCGCAATGCGGCCTCGTCGCCGTGGCGGAAGAAGGCCCACACCAGGTCTGCGGACACCGGCACGCGAAAGATCACCGGCACGCGCCAGTCGGCATGGCCCAGACGCAGCGCGTGGCTGATCAGGCGCGTCCAGGTGCCGGCCTGGCGTGCCACGCCCAGGCCCTGCAGCAAAGCCGCGCGCTGCAGCATCAGGCTGCGCGCTTCGGGGCCCTGGCCCACGGCGTCGATGTGGGCCAGCGCGGCGTCCATCAACGCGGGGTCGATCCAGCGGCTGGGCCGCTGCCCGGCCACGGCCTTCTGCAGCAGCACGAAGCCCAGCTTGTCGAGGTGGTCGTCGTGGCCTTGCGCGTGCTCGGGCAAGTAGTCGGCCGGCTTGACCACTTGCGGCAGCGTGTAGGCCGCGTGCCGGATGCGCGACAGCGCTTCCTTTTCGATGTGGGCAGGCACGCGCCCAGCGTGGCGCGCCATCGGCAGGTTCGGCTGGCTGGCCGTGGGGCGTGGAGAGGGTGCAGAGGGGTTGGTCATGTCGCGTGCAGGGTGCGACCGACTGTAAACCGCGGGCCACGCAAGCCGGGCAGCGCTGCATCTGGGCGGTGAAACGCAGGTGCACGGGCAGCGCGGCCTGCTGCGGTCTGAGCGATTCCCGCCGCTGGCCGAGCAGAACTGGCTCATCGCGGCCATCGGGCAGTGAGGGACGAGACCAGGATCAGCGAGACGCCGAAGCGTACGCTGTTCAGCGACCCGCACGCGGCCAGCTTGCGCACCATCGTCGACAGTGCTCAAGGCATGGGCGTGCACGCTGGCGGGTGGTTGTGGAAACGCGTCGATGGGCCAGTTCGAGGGGCGTCTGGCGTCGACGCTGGCGGCTTGAGGTCAATCGTCGCTCTGACGGCGCAGGCCCGGTTCTCCAGCGCGACCGCAATCCCCACAGCACGCTCGCGGTGTAGAAGGACATGCAGGCGCGCCGAAGGCGCCGTGGTCAGTGTGCAGAAGTGCTAACTGCATCCGGCTCGTCAGATAAGAGCGATACTGCGCCCGGCGTGATGGCCTCCGCGGAATTTTTCGGCCTACCCTGTGCCATCCCTGAAAGCGCGCCATGTCAACGACAGGCCCACTCGAAACCCCGCTCGTCGTGATGGACGAACCGGCGCGTTCGCAAGATTCTCAGCGTCAGTTGAACTTGGTCAGCACCGCAGCTTTGCAGACGGCGATCTTCAGCAGCGCCAACTTCTCAAGCATCGCGACTGACGCCAAGGGCGTCATCCAGATTTTCAACGTCGGCGCCGAGCGCCTGCTGGGCTACACCGCTGCCGAGATGGTGAACAAGCTCACGCCGGCCGATTTTCACGAAGCGCAGGAGTTGATCGCGCGTGCCGCGGCACTCAGCCTCGAATTCGGAACCGAAGTTGCTCCCGGCTTCGAGGCGATTTCGTTCCGCGCCTTGCGTGGCATCGAAGACACCTACGAGCTCACCAAGGTCAGAAAGGATGGCAGCCGCTTCCCGGCGGTGGTATCCGTCACGGCCCTGCGCTCCCCCGAAGACGCGGTCATCGGCTATCTCTTCATCGGCACCGACAACACAGCGAGCACGCAGGCCTATCAGTACGCGCGAAGCCTGCTTGAGGCCAGCCTCGACCCGCTCGTCACCATCAGCCCCGAGGGCAAGATCACCGACGTCAACGAAGGCTCAGTCAAGGTTACCGGGGTGGCGCGCGAGAAACTTATCGGCACCGACTTCTCCAACTACTTCACCGAGCCCGAGAAGGCGCGCCAGGGCTACCAGCAGGTCTTTGCCAGGGGCTTCGTCACCGACTACCCGCTGACCATCCGGCACCAGGACGGTCGTCTCACCGACGTGCTCTACAACGCCTCGGTCTACATGGACCTGCGTGGCAAAGTCCTGGGCGTGTTTGCCGCCGCCCGCGACATCACCGCCCGCAAGCAGGCCGAGGAGGCCCTGCTCCAAGCCGGCGCCCTGCAAAGTGCGATCTTCAACAGCGCCAACTTCTCCAGCATTGCGACCGACGCGAACGGCGTGATCCAGATTTTCAACGTCGGCGCCGAGCGCATGCTCGGCTACGCCGCCGTCGAGGTGATGAACAAGATCACGCCGGCGGATATTTCCGATCCCCAGGAGGTGATCGCGCGCGCCACGGCGCTCAGCGTCGAGCTCGGGACCGAGATCGCACCGGGCTTCGAGGCCCTGGTGTTCAAAGCCTCGCGCGGCATCGAGGACATCTACGAGCTGACCTACATCCGCAAGGACGGCAGCCGCTTCCCGGCTGTGGTGTCCGTCACGGCACTGCGCGACGCCCAGGAAACCATCATCGGTTATCTGCTGATCGGCACCGACAACACGGCGCGCAAGCAGGCCGAAGAGGCTCTGCTCAGGGCGGGCGCCCTGCAAAACGCGATCTTCAACAGCGCCAACTTCTCCAGCATCGCGACCGACGCGAACGGCGTGATCCAGATTTTCAACGTCGGCGCCGAGCGCATGCTGGGCTACACCGCAGCCGAGGTGATGAACAAGATCACGCCGGCCGAGATTTCCGATTCGGAGGAAGTGGTCGCGCGTGCGAAAGCGCTGAGCATCGAGCTCGGCACACCCATCACACCCGGCTTCGAGGCCCTGGTGTTCAAGGCCTCGCGTGGCATCGAGGACATCTATGAGCTGACTTACATCCGCAAGGACGGCAGCCGCTTCCCGGCCGTGGTGTCCGTCACCGCGCTGCGCGATGCGCAGAACGCGATCATCGGCTATCTGCTGATCGGTACCGACAACACCGCCCGCAAGCAGGTCGAGGCCGAGCGGCAACGGCTGGATCGGGTCTTGCGTGAAACGAACCTGGAACTTCAAGACGCCAAGGTCGAGGCCGAACGTGCCAACCTGGCGAAATCGGACTTCCTGTCCAGCATGAGCCACGAGCTGCGTTCGCCGCTCAACGCCATACTCGGTTTCGCGCAATTGATTGACTCCGGTTCTCCGCTGCCGACACCGGACCAGAAGGAAAGCACCGACCAGATCCTTCAGGCGGGCTGGTATCTGCTGGAGTTGATCAACGAGATTCTCGATCTCGCGCAGATCGAATCGGGCAAGCTGTCGTTGTCGACGGAGCCCATCTCCCTGAACGAAGTCTTGAGCGATTGCCAGGCGATGGTCGAACCGCAGGCGCGCAAGAGCGGAATTCGGGTTGGTTTTCCCAATCCGGAACTTTCCTCTTTCGTCAGCGCAGATCGCACACGCGTGAAACAGATCTTCGTCAATCTGCTGTCGAATGCGATCAAGTACAACCGGGTCGGCGGGTCGGTCGAGGTGACTTGCCGCGCCTGCCCGGGCGATCGCGTTCGTGTGAGTTTCGAGGACTCTGGCGAAGGCTTGGCGCCAAACAAGCTTGCACAGCTGTTCCAGCCCTTCAATCGCCTTGGCCAGGAACACGGCGTCGAAGAAGGCACCGGTATCGGACTGGTCGTCAGCAAGCAACTGGCCGAGTTGATGGGTGGCTCGATCGGCGTGGAGAGCATAGTGGGCGTCGGCAGCGTGTTCTGGGTCGAGTTCAACGCGACCGACGCCATCAAGGCGCACCGGGGTGCGAGTGCGCCTGCATCCGCCATGCCCGTCGACGCCGCAGGCGCCGCGCCACAGCGCACCGTTCTTTGCGTCGAAGACAACCCGGCCAACCTGATGCTCATCACGCGAATCCTGGCGCGTCGGCCCGATATTCGTCTGCTCAATGCGAAGGACGGTCGGCAGGGCATCGAGATGGCGCGTACCGTCATGCCCGAGGTCATCCTGATGGACATCAATCTTCCGGGTATCAATGGCGTCGCGGCGCTCAAGATCCTCGCCGCTGACGCGGCCACAAGCCACATTCCCGTCATCGCGATCAGCGCCAACGCCATGCCCAGAGACATCGAGAGGGGTTTGGAGGCAGGGTTTTTTCGCTACCTCACCAAACCGATCAAGGTCGACGAGTTAATGGAAGTGCTGGACCTTGCTTTCGAATGCGCGAGAGCATGGTCCAAGGTCGGCATGGGCGAGCAGACCAGCCGATGACACTCGAACTGGACATCCTCGCCGCCAAAATCTTGATCGTCGACGATCAGCCCGCCAATGTGCGGGTCTTGAGCCGTTTGCTGACCGAAGCGGGCTACTCCCAGGTGACGTCCACCATGAATCCATCGGAAGTGCGGGCTCTGTACGGCCGCAACGACTACGACCTGATCCTGCTCGACCTGCAGATGCCCGTCATGGATGGCTTCGCCGTGTTGGAAGAATTGCGAACCAACGGCGGCAAGAGCTACGTGCCCGTCATCGTTCTCACGGTCGAGCCCAATTACAAGTTGCGCGCACTGCAGGCGGGCGCCAAAGATTTCATCAGCAAGCCGTTCGACCTGGTCGAAGTCAAGACGCGCGTCCGCAACATGCTGGAAGTGCGGATGCTGTATCGAAATCTGGAACGTCAGAACAGGCTGCTGGAACAGTCTGTGCACGACCGAACCGCCGAATTGCGCGAGCTAGCCGGCTATCTGATCACCGCCCGCGAAGACGAAAAGGCCCACTTGGCGCGCGAGTTGCACGACGAACTGGGCTCCTTGCTGACGGCCGCAAAGTTGAACCTCGCTCGTCTGCGCGGCACGCTGTTCGAAGACCCGGCGATAGCGGATCGCCTCAAGCAGGTGAACCGGCATCTGGACGAAGGAATTTCATTGAAGCGCCGGATTGTCGAGGACCTGCGGCCCTCGTCCCTCGCAACGTTCGGCCTGACGATCAGTCTTGCGAACCTGTGCGCAGAAGTGGGAACGCGCCTGAACATCGTGATCCAGGTCGAGTTCGACGAGGTCCGCCTGACGCAGGATGGGCACCTGGCGATCTACCGCCTGGTTCAAGAGGCACTGAACAATGTGTGCAAGCACGCCAAGGCAACACGGGTCCGGGTTTCGGTAAAGAGCGAACCGATTCTGGTGAGGGTGCAGATCGAAGACGACGGTATCGGGTTCGATCCGAGCGGGCCCAAATCGGCCGGGCACGGTGTTGCCGGCATGCGATTCCGGATCGAGAAACTCAAGGGCAGCATGTCGGTGGCGTCACGTCCGGGCGCGGGCACGTTGCTCGAAGCCACCATGCCGGTCACGCTTGCTGCAGCGGCGGCGGATTGACTTCTGCGTTCGGCGGTTGGCTTGGCCTGGCGTCGCCGCGCCGCCAGGTAGCCGGCCCGGGTCACCGGCCTTCCCTGCGCGATGCGTCGCAAGTGCGACGCATCCAGTAATCCATCATGAGGGCCGTCTCCCACCAGTCTCTGCGCATCGCACCCGAGCTTTACGAGGCGGCCGAGAGCGTTCAGCCGAAGCGCGAAGCCTTGGCGGCTTTCATCGACACCTGTTCGGCCAGCGGCACATGGTCGACAGCCAACGTGTTCATGGGGCTCGTTCCTTTAGCGGGTAGCTTCTGAACAGAGCCGTGACAATCCGCAGCATGAACGCCCCCGTGAACGCCTCGACCGACTTCGCCAGCCTGCCGCTGCCGCCCCACGTGCTGCAGAACCTGGTGCGCCTGGGCTACACGGCGATGACGCCGATTCAGGCGGCCGCATTGCCTGCAGCGCTGGGCGGCAAAGACCTGATCGCGCAGGCGCGCACCGGCAGCGGCAAGACGGCGGCCTTTGCGCTGACGCTGCTGGCCAACCTGAACATCCGCCGCCTGGCCGTGCAGGCGCTGGTGCTGTGCCCCACGCGCGAGCTCGCCGACCAGGTGACGCAGGAGGTGCGCCGCCTGGCCGCCGCCGAAGACAACATCAAGGTGCTGACCCTGTGCGGTGGCAGCACCATGCGCCCGCAACTGGCCAGCCTGGAACACGGCGCGCATGTCGTGGTGGGCACGCCGGGCCGGCTGATGGACCACCTGGAACGCGGCAGCCTGGAGCTTTCTGCTCTCAACACCCTGGTGCTGGACGAAGCCGACCGCATGCTTGACATGGGCTTCTTCGACGACATCGCCGCCGTGGCCAAGCAGTGCCCGAAGCAGCGCCAGACGCTGCTGTTTTCGGCCACTTATCCAGAAGGCATCGCCAAGCTGGCGGCGGCGTTCCTGCGTGAGCCGCAGGAAGTGACGCTGGCAGAACCCACGGGCGCGCGTGCCACGGCGCAGATTCAGCAGCGTTTTGTCGAGGTGCGCGAAGACGAACGCCTGCACGCCGTGGGCCAGCTGCTGAACCACTTTCGCCCCGCGCGCACGCTGGCCTTCTGCAACACCAAGCAGCAGTGCCGCGACCTCGTGGAAGTGCTGCACGCCGAAGGCCTGATGGCGCTTGAGTTGCATGGTGACCTGGAACAACGCGACCGAGACCAGGTGCTGGTGCAGTTCGTCAACAGCAGCGCCAGCGTGCTGGTGGCCACAGACATCGCCGCGCGCGGGCTGGACATCGTGGGCCTGGAGGCGGTGATCAACGTCGACGTCACGCCCGACCCGGCCACGCACACGCACCGCATCGGCCGCACGGGCAGGGCCGACGCCGAAGGCTGGGCCTACAGCCTGGCCAGTGTGGACGAGATGGGCCGTGTCGGCGCCATCGAGAAGATCGGCGGCTTCACGTCGG
>JBBSCV010000070.1:0-13444 GCA_038249925.1 Burkholderiales bacterium | reverse complement strand
GTCTGCAGCCGTGCCCGGGCGCCTTCCAGCTGCTGCACGCCGCGCTGCACCTGGCTGCGTGCGTCGGCCACCTGAGCCGTCATCGCCGCGAAGCTGCGCGTCAGGCCGCCGAGCTCGTCGCCACTGGCGAAAACGGGCTTCGCGCGCAAATCACCGGCCGCCACCTGGCGCACACCATCGGCCAGCAGCAGCAGCGGCTTGGCCAGCTGGTTGCCCAGCACAATGGCCAGCAGCACGGCAGCGAACACCGCGAGGATGAGCGCCAGCGTCAGCGTGCCCACGTACATGCGGCGCAGCGCGTCGCGGGCCAGAAAACGCTGTTGATATTCACTGTAGGCCGCCTGCACCGCCAGCGCATTCGCGGCCAGCGCGCGCGGCATGGGTTGCACCACCATCAGGTAGCGCTCGTCGCTGCGTACCAGTGCGGTGCCGGTGCGCGGCACGCGCGCCAGCGCACGCACCCTGGGCCCGGGGCGGAAGGCTTCCAGCGACTCGTCGTCCAGCCCCTCCACCTGCGCGGCGGCGCCGGTTTCGCGCACCTGCCGCATCAGGTTGGCGTGGGGGCGTTCGGGCGGGCCGGCAGCGGCGCCACCGCCGGCCGTGAACAGCACCTGGCCGGTGGGGCCGACGAGCGAGGCTTCGCTGGCGCCGATCTGCTCACGCAGGCGTTCCAGCGTCAGCGGCGCCACGGCGATGCCGTCGTCGGCCAGGCGCTCGGCGCCGATGCGGGCCTTGCCCACGAGGTCGGCGGTCAGCGTGTCCAGGGTGCCTTTGCCCAGGGCCAGACCGGCGTCCAGCGCGCCGGCCACGCGCACGTCGAACCAGGCGGCAATGCTGCGGCTGGCGAACTGGTAGCTCACGGTGTAGATCACCAGACCCGGCAGCAGCCCCACCAGCGCGAAGATGCCCGCGAGCTTGATCAACAGCTTGCTGCCGAACTTGCCGCGCCGCACGCGCACCGCCAGCCGCAGCGCCACGACGGCGATCACCAGCGTCAGCAGCACGGCCACGGCCACATTCAGCCAGAAAAGCCAGACGAAGTGGCGTTCGTAGAAGCCGCCGCCCTGGCTGCTGAAGCTGATGACGAAGGCCAGCACCAGCGCCGTGCCGGTGGCCGCCACGATGGCGATGACCCAGGCCCAGCGCGCCGAATTGCTCACGTCAAATCACCGTGCGCAGCACACAACCGGCCCGCCAAGCCCCTTGCGCGGAACCGGCTCCGCCGGGCCGCTGCAAGAGCCCCCCGGGGTGGCGAACGCAGTGAGCCTGGGGGCTTCATCACGACCCGAGCTCGACCTTCAGCACGGTATTCACGCCCACCGCCCAGTCGCCCTGGCCACCCAGGCCGAACTGCATCGGGCCTGGCAGCTGCGTGGTGTCCAGCCGGTAGCTGAACTGCAGGTAGTAGCCCTTGTCAGACAAGTCCAGCTGGGACAGGTCGGCCAGCTTCCAGCCTGCGCTGCTGGACGCGATGGACAGCGCTTCGGCCAGCGTCGGCACCGTCTGATAAAGCCCGCCCAGACCCACGCGCCAGGAATTGGTGAGCGGCTGGAAGGCCAGACGCCACGACCGCGAGACACGTGCCACACGTTCGTCACGCCAATACCAGCGGTCGCGCAGCAACTGGGCCTGGGCCAGGAAGTAGATGGGCACGCCGCGCTGCGCCGCTTCTTCCACCGCGCGCGGCAAGCTCACGCGGACGTTGAAGTCGAGGGTGAGCGCCCCTTCCAGTTTCTGCACCTGCAGGCCGGCGAGTTCCACGCCCTGCGCCTGCACGACACCGCCGGTGGCCACGCACAACATCAGCATCAGCAGCATCACCCAGCGCTGCAGCATCAGCCTGCTGTTCAACATCACCCAGCGCTGCACAGAGCGCTTCAGCGGGCGCTGCGGGGTGATACGGCGAACCGGCAGCAAAGGCATGTGGCTTCGGGCGGGGGTGAACTTCAGGAGCTGTGGGTCTCGTGCGCGGGTTCGTTCGCGGGCTTGTGCAGCAAGGCGTAGAAAAATCCGTCCTGCTGAGCAAAGGGCTGGCTGCTACCACCCACCTGGGCATTGTCGGGCAGAGGCAACAGGTGCCCCGGCGACCGGGGGTCCAGCAGGGCCGTACCCGGGGGCTGGCGTTGCAAAAACGCGTCGATCTGCTGTTGGCCCTCGGCCGGAAAGATGGAACAGGTGGCGTAGAGCAGCCGCCCGCCCGGCGCGAGCAGCGGCCACAAGGCATCCAGCAACTCGGCCTGGATGCGCGCCAGCGTCTGGATGTCGTCCTGCCGGCGCAGCCAGCGCACGTCGGGGTGGCGGCGCACAACGCCGCTGGCGGTGCAGGGCGCGTCCAGCAGGATGGCGTCGAACGGCCGGCCGTCCCACCAGGTCTTGGGAAAGCGTCCGTCGCCGGCCTTCAGCTCGGCCTTCAGCTGCAGGCGGTTCAGGTTGTCTTGCACTCGCGCCAGCCGCAGCGGGTCGCTGTCCAGCGCCAGCAGGTCCAGATCGGCCAGTTCCAGCAGATGGGCCGTCTTGCCGCCGGGCGCGGCGCAGGCGTCCAGCACCCGCGCACCGGGGCGCAGCCACGGCGTGCTCGTCGTTGCTTCGCCAGGCTTGCGGTCGACGCCCTGCAACAGCAGCACCGCAGCGCGCTGCGCGGCGGCGTCCTGCACGCTGACCTCGCCTTCGGCAAACCCCGGCAGGTGGTTCACCGCGCTCGCCTGGGCCAGCACCACGGTCTGGCCGGCGCCGAGCGCCTGGCCTGCCTGGCCTGTCTGGCCTGCGGGGTCGTCCAGCAGCGTCGCCGCGCGGCCCAAGGTGGCCAGGCCACGCACGTAGGCCTCACCGGTGCCGCGGCGCGCGTTCACGCGCAGCGTCATCGGCGGGCGGCGGTTGGCGCCCAGCAGCAAGGCCTGCCAGTGCTGCGGCCAGTCGCGCTTGACGCGTTCCACCCACCACAGCGGGTGGTTGTAGGCGCCCAGAGCGCTGCGCTGCGCGGCAGGAACCAGCGCCTCGCGTTCACGCAGGAAACGCCGCAACACCGCGTTGATGAAGCCGGCCGCGGCCGGTGTGCGCACGCGCGCCGCGCTGACGGCCTGGTCGACCAGGGTGTGCTCGGCATAGGGCGGTGTGTCCTGCCCGTCCTGCCCGGGCCACAGCAGGGCCAGCGCGGTGACCAGCAGTGCATCCACCGCCGGCGGTGGCGTCTTCGGCGCCAGCAGCGCACGCAGTTCAATGGCACTGCCCAGCCAGCGCAGCGTGTGAAAGCTGAGGGCCTGCACACCGGGTCGCAGATCGGGTGGGCAGCGCGCCAGCACGGCGGTGAGCGACTGGCCGCCGCGCACGGCCTGCACGGCGTCGGCCGTGTGTTCGAGCAGCCGGCCCAGCGGCGGCGCATGGGCGCCCTGCACGGTGTGGTGGTGGGGAGCAGGTGGCACAGCCAGGGACATCGGTCCAGTCTAGCCGTGCGCCGTCGCAGGGCAGCGCACAATGCTCACTCCTCGTTCCGCAGGCCCCACACTTCCAGCCATGGCTCGAACACTTGCCCCCGGTGCTGCCCCTGCTGCCCCTGCTGCCACTGCCAGTGAAAGCGGCCCCCGCATCTTCCGCACCGAAGAAGAACTGGCGGCGCTGCCGGCCAGCGAACGCATCCGCTACCGCCTGGTGCAGGCGCAGCGGCGCTACCACGCCAACGACAACATCTCGGCCTTCGTGCGCGAAGGCGAACTGGTTGAGTTGAAGGCCGAGGTCGCGGCCAAGCTGCATGAAGTGTTGCAGGCGTTGGTGATCGACACCGACAGCGACCACAACACCCATGACACCGCCAAGCGGGTGGCCAAGATGTACCTGGAAGAGGTGTTCCGCGGCCGCTACGTGCCGATGCCGGCGGTGACCGAGTTTCCGAACGTCGAGCGCCTGAACGAGCTGATGATCGTCGGCCCCATCACCGTGCGCAGCGCCTGCAGCCACCACATGTGCCCGATCTTCGGCAGGGTGTGGATCGGCATCCTGCCCAACGAGCACAGCAACCTCATCGGGCTTTCCAAGTACGCGCGCATTGCCGACTGGGTGATGAGCCGCCCGCAGATTCAGGAAGAGGCCGTGACCATGCTCGCCAACGAACTGCAGCAGCGAGTTCGCCCCGACGGTCTGGCGCTCGTGATGGAAGCCGACCACTTCTGCATGCACTGGCGCGGCGTGAAGGACACCGACAGTGCGATGGTCAACAGCGTCATGCGCGGTGCTTTTCTGAAAGACGCCAACCTGCGGCGCGAATTCCTTTCGCTGCTGCCCCGCAAACAACAAGCCTGAAGGCGCCATCATGCTGGTTCGACTTCTCTATGCCAGCCATGCCGTGCCGGCCATCGACCAGGACGCCCTGGTCGCCATCCTGCGCAAGAGCAAGGCCAACAACCCGGGCGTCGGCGTCACCGGGGTGCTGTGCTTCAGCGAAGGCATCTTCCTGCAGGTGCTCGAAGGCGGTCGCGGCGCGGTCAACACGCTCTACAACCGCATCGCTGCTGACGCGCGCCACACCAACATCACGCTGCTGTGCTACGACGAGATCGGCGAGCGCCGCTTCGCCGGCTGGAGCATGGGACAGGTGAACATGGGGCACCTGAACCCGGCGCTGCTGCTGAAGTACAGCGAGCGACCCACGCTGGACCCGTTCGCCGTTTCGGGCCACGTCTCGATGTCGCTCTTCGACGAGCTGATGGCCACGGCCAGCATCGTGGGCCAGACCTGAGCTGAGCGAGCCTGCGGAAACTGGTCTTGCGCTGGTCTTGCGCTTGTCCTGCGATCGAGGGCGCGAGACAGCGCTATAGGCGAACTACAGGCGCCCGGCCGCTTCGAAGCGGAACATGCCCACCAGCAGCCGCGTCGGGAAGGCGCGAATGGCCTCGTTGTAGGGCGTTGCAGCCTCGTTGAACAGCTGGCGCGCAAAGCCCAGGCGCTTGGCCGCGTCGCGCCAGGCCAGCGCTTGCTTGGCCACCGGCTCCTGCACGCGCAACTCGGTGTGCTGTTCCAGCAGCGCAAACACCCGGCTGGCCGCAGCAGCTTGCGCGGCCTCGGCAGCGGCCCAGGCCTGGGCATGGGCCAGCACCACGGGCTTGGCGGCCATCACGGCGGCTGTGCGCGCCGCCTCGGCGCTGGCCGCCTGCCAGGCGTCGAGCGCGCCTTGTTCGGCGGCCAGCGGTTCACGCAAGGCCGCCAGCAAAGGCACGGCCGCAGCGTGGCGCTGGCGCAAGGCCTCGTCGACCTTGGCCCAGGCTGCGGCGATGGCGTTGCGCAGCGTCACCAGGCGGTTGTAGGCGCCGACAGACCAGAACAACAGCACGGCGGCCAGCGCGAGCAGGCTGAGTTGTTGGGCGTCCATTCAGCTGCGCACTTCACCTTGGCCCAGCACCACCCATTTCAGCGACGTCAGCCCCTCCAGCCCCACCGGCCCGCGAGCGTGCAGCTTGTCGGTGCTGATGCCGATTTCCGCGCCCAGCCCGTACTCGAAGCCGTCGGCGAACCGCGTGCTGGCGTTCACCATCACGCTGGCTGAATCAACTTCGCGCAGGAAGCGCATCGCGTTCGCGTGGTTCGTCGTCAGAATGGCGTCGGTGTGGTGCGAACCGAAGCGGTTGATGTGCGCCATCGCCTCGTCCAGGCTGTCCACCACCTTGATGCTGATGATGGGCGCCAGGTATTCCGTGCCCCAGTCGGCTTCGCTGGCGCGGTGAACCTTGGCGCGCCGGCCCAGCAGCGCCGCCGCGCGTGCGCAGCAGCGCATCTCCACGCCCTTGGCCACGAACACATCACCGATGAGCGGCAGAAAGGCCACCGCCTGCGCGGCATGCACGAGCAGGCTTTCCGTCGCGTTGCAGGGGCTGTATTTCTGCGTCTTGGCGTTGTCGGTCACCTTCACCGCCAGGTCGAGATCGACCTCGGCATCGACATAGGTGTGGCAGTTGCCGTCCAGGTGCTTGATGACGGGCACCTTGGCCTCGGCGCTGATGCGTTCGATGAGGCCCTTGCCGCCGCGCGGAATGATCACGTCCACGTATTCGTGCATGGTGATCAGGCAGCCGACCGCAGCGCGGTCGGTGGTGGGCACCAGCTGCACGGCGTCGCGCGGCAGGCCGGCTTCCTGCAACGCCGCCTGCACCAGCTGCATCAGCGCCTGGTTGCTGTGCAGGGCCTCGCTGCCGCCGCGCAGGATGCAGGCATTGCCGCTCTTGATGGCCAGCGATGCGGCCTCGATGGTGACGTTGGGCCGGCTCTCGTAGATCATGCCGAAGACGCCGAGCGGCACGCGCATCTGGCCCACGCTGATGCCGCTGGGGCGGCGCTTCACGCCGGTGATCTCGCCCACGGGGTCGGGCATGGCGGCCAGCTGCACGCAGCCCGCGGCTACGGTCTCGATGATCTGGGGCGTGAGCTTCAGGCGGTCGATCAGCGGCTCGGCCAGCCCTGCCGCGCGGGCAGATTGCAGGTCGCGCTGGTTGGCCGCCTCCAGCACTGGGCCTGCTTCGCGCAGGCGAAGCGCGAGGGCGCGCAATGCCTCGTCCTTGGCCGCAGTGGTTGCAGCAGCCATGGCTGTCGCAGCCCTTCGTGCGGCTTGGCCCATGCCGGCCATCAGGGCCGGGATGGGCAGGGGTGCTGCGGCAGAAAGTTCATCGGAAGGCATGGGCCGGGATTGTCCCCCAGCCTGTCTGTTGGCCTGTCTGCGGGTCTGCCTGCAGCCCGTGCCGAAGTCAGCGCGTCACGCCGGTCACCCAGGCCTTGCGGATCAGGCGCCCGCAGTTGGCCGATTCATTGCCCGAGCCCGCTTGCGCCTGCCGCGCCACGATGCCGTACCAGGTGCGGGTGGCGTCTATCCACGGATAGAAGCCGAAGGCGCCGGCGCTGCTGAAAGCGCCGTCGCCCACCACCGCGTCGGCCTCCACCCAATGGCCGAGCGAGTAGTTCCAGCTTTCGTTGCCCGGCACGGGCGTGTACAGCGCATTCGGGCAGGTGGCGGGGTTGGTGCACACCGCCTGCGTGCCCAGCAACGCGCCCAGGCGCAGGCGGCCGTCGAGCATCTTGCGCAGGAAGCGTGCGTAGTCGGCGGGCGTGCCCTGGGCGCCGCCGGCCAGCTGCGGCTGGTTGAAGCTGATGGCCACGTCGTCGCCCAGCACGGTGCGGAATTCGGTGGCCAGCGCTCCGTTGTTCATGTTGCCCAGGCCCAGAAGGCCGGCCAGCTTCTGCATGTGGCCGCCGTTGTAGAAGAAGCGGCCGTCGGTGGCGGCGGAATAGGCGCCGTTGGCTGCCGGCAAGGCCAGGCAGCTGTCCACCGTCTGGCCAGCCATGCAGCCGACGAAGCTGGTGTGGCCGCTGCGAAAGTGCAGGTAGCGCACATCGTCGGCCGACAGCACGCCCGCGCGCACCTCTGCCACGTAGGCGCCGAACAGCCACTTGGTGGCCGAAGCCAGCGCCATCGAAGTGTCGGCCGTGTAGACCGTGGCATTGCCCGCACGCGTGACCGAGCCGCTGGCGCGTTGAGCGCTGCGGTCACCCACTTCCCAGTAGAAGGGCGCCACCGCGGCGCAGGCAGCGCTGCTGCCGGCGGTGCTGCGCGCAGCCTCGATGCGCTGCGCTTCGCTGACCCCGCTGCCCGGCGTGCCGGTGGGGGGTGGTGGCGCTGGCCCGGGCGGGTTGTCGCCGCCACCTCCGCCGCAGCCAGCCAGAAGTGCCGTCAGGGCCAGCGTGGCCGAAGTGACTGTCGAACGAATGCGTGCGTTCATGTGGTGAGCTCCCGTGCTGTGTTCTAGCCTCATGTGGTGCGCTTGTCTGTCTTTGCCGCGTAAAGCTGCGTGTGCGTCGGTGTCACCCTGTCAGCCCCACCCGGCCAGGACGCCCAGCCGAATCGCACGAACAGGTAGAAGGCGAGGTTGCCCAGCACCCGCGCCGGGTCGCCGTCTTCCGGCTTGCCCAGCCAGCGCAGGCGCGCGGCGGTGGAGCCCAGGCCCACTGTGCAGGACAGGGACGGCAGCTTGGCCAGCACGTTGGCGGTCATCGCGTTGCCGCCGTCGATCCCGAGCCCTCCCCCGGGCTCGACTGCGGGCCCGACCCGGCGATCAAGCCGCTGTCTTCTTCGCTGCCACCTTCTTGGCCGCGGCACCCTTGGCCGGCACCTTGGCCGCGCGCGGTTCGAACTCGAAGCTGACCTTGCCTTCCTTGGCGTCGTAGGCCAGGTAGGCCTTGAACTTGCGCTTGGTCTTGTTGCTGACGAAGTTCTCCAGCAGGCTGGTCTTGCCGGTGGCCAGCAGCTTCGTCACCTCTTCATACGACACCGGCTGCTGCAGGATGATCTTGCCGGTCTTGAAGTCGCAGGTGACATGCGCGCCCACGGCGTGTTCGCACAGGTAGTTGCTGCCGTGCTCGAAGACACGGCCCTTGCACTTGGGGCAGGCGCCCAGGCTCTGCTGGCCCGAGAAGTCGACCGGCTCGCCGTCGCCTTCGGCATTCTTGGCGTCGTCGCCGAAGTCGAATTCCAGCTTCCAGTTCTTGATCTCGTCGTCGAAGGCCAGCTTGATCTCGGCCGTGAAGGGCCAGCCCGCCTTGCTGCGGAAACCTTCCAGCGGGCCGATCTGCTTGTCGCGGATGAGGCCTTCCGCCTCGGCCGTCTCGAAGGCCCGGCCAGCGGGTATCTTGGTGATGGAAAAGCCGCAACCGTCAGTCGAAAGGTCAGCCGCACCGTCGGCGCCCGTGCAGCTGAAACGCCGGTAGTTCTCTTTCACCACCCCGCCGCAGTTCGGGCAGGGCGTGGCCAGCGTGGCGTAGTCGCCGGGGATGGTGTCGCGGTCGTATTCCTTGGCCTTCTTGACGATGCGCTCGGCCATCTTCCCGATCTCGGCCATGAAGGCGTCGCGGCTCAGCCGGCCCTGTTCCATTTCCGACAGCTGGTATTCCCAGTTGCCGGTGAGGTCGGGGCGCGTCAGGTCTTCGATGGCCAGGCCGCGCAGCAGCGTCATCAGCTGAAACGCCTTGGCCGTGGGCACGAGTTCGCGGCCGTCGCGCAGCATGTACTTTTCGGCGATCAGGCCTTCGATCGTCTGCGCCCGGGTGGCCGGCGTGCCCAGGCCCTTTTCCTTCATCGCGTCGCGCAGATCTTCGTCTTCGATGAGCTTGCCCGCACCTTCCATCGCACTCAGCAGCGTGGCTTCGGTGTAGCGCGCCGGCGGCTTCGTTTTCAGGGCATTGGCGGTCACGTCTTCCACGCGCACCTGCTCGTCCTTGGCCACGGCCACCAGGTTGGCACTGTCGCCGGAACTGTCCTGCGCTTCCTTGCCGTAGACGGCCAGCCAGCCCGCGTTCACCAGCACCTTGCCGTTGGTCTGGAAGACATATTCTTGCCCCGCGCGCTGCACCTTGCTGTGGCGCGTGGTGACCATGAATTCCGCCGACGGGTAGAACACCGCCAGGAAGCGCTTGACCACCATGTCGTAGAGCTTCAGCTCGATGTCTGTGAGCGATTTCGGCGCCTGCAGCGTGGGGATGATGGCGAAGTGGTCCGACACTTTGGTGTTGTCGAAGACGCGCTTGGTGGGCTTGACGTAGCCCTCTTTCAGACCCTTCTTCGCATGCGCGCTCAGCTCGCGCAGCGGGCCGGGCAGGTCTTCCTTGGCCAGCATGGTGAAGGTGTCCTTCACCGTCGCCAGATAGTCTTCCGGCAGGGCGCGGCTGTCGGTACGCGGGTAGGTCAGCACCTTGTGCTTTTCGTACAGCGCCTGCGCCAGGCTCAGCGTGGTCTTGGCGGAAAAGCCGAAGCGGCTGTTGGCCTCGCGCTGAAGCGTGGTCAGGTCGTACAAAAGGGGCGAGGCCTGCGTGCTGGGCTTGGCTTCGTCGGTGACGAGCGCCGGCTGGCCGCGAACCGCCGCGGCGATGGCCTCGGCGTCCGGCGCATTCCACAAACGATCTGCACGCGCCTCGGCGTCGTCGGGGTTCTTCTTCCACTTGGTGTCGAACCACTTGCCCTCGTACTGGCCGGCCACGGCATCGAAGGTGGCCTTCACTTCCCAATAGGGCCGCGAGACGTGCTTGCGGATCTTCTCTTCACGCTCCACCACGATCGACAGCGTGGGCGTCTGCACCCGGCCCACGGTGGTCAGGAAGAAGCCACCGTCGCGGCTGTTGAAGGCCGTCATCGCGCGTGTGCCGTTGATGCCCACCAGCCAGTCGGCTTCACTGCGGCTGCGCGCGGCGTCGGCCAGGCCCTGCATCTGCGTTTCGCTGCGCAGCTTGTCGAAGCCGTCGCGGATGGCCTGCGGCGTCATGCTCTGCAGCCACAGGCGGCGTATTGGCTTGTGCGTGGGCTTCTTCTCGCTGTTCTGCGCGTACTGCACGATCAGCCGAAAGATCAGCTCGCCTTCGCGCCCGGCGTCGCAGGCGTTGATCATCGCCGTCACGTCCTTGCGCTTGACGAGCTTCACCACCGCGTTCAGCCGCGTCTTGGCCTTGTCGATGGGCGCGAGGTCGAAATGCGGCGGCACCACGGGCAGGTTGGCAAAGCTCCACTTGCCGCGCTTGACGTCGTATTCCTCCGGCGCCTTGATCTCCACCAGGTGGCCGACCGCGCTGGTGACGACGTAGCCGTCGCTTTCGAAGTGATCGGCGTGCTTTTCGAACTTGCCCGCCACGGGTGTGAGCGCGCGCACGATGTCCTGCGCCACGCTGGGCTTCTCGGCAATGATGATGGTCTTGCTCATGGTTCCTTGGTGTTCATTGGCTGGCCCGGCCAGTTCGGCCAGGCTCTGCAAAGCGGTGCCTACAATCCGCCGGTCTCGCGCGCATGCACGCGCGCTCGTACGAATTCAATATACGGAATGCTGATGACCCCGCAAGCGGCCCCGGCCGTCATCCCTGCCGCCGCTGGCGCAGCGGGTCCTGATGTGCGCAGAATCCAGGTGCGCAAGAGCGGCGTGCACGGCAAGGGCGTCTTCGCGCTGAAAACCATCGCCAAGGGCGAACGCATCATCGAATACAAGGGCCAGATCATCGACTGGCCCGAGGCGTTGCGCCGCCACCCGCACGACCCTGCCGACCCCAACCACACTTTTTACTTCAGCCTGGACGATGGCAGCCACGTCATCGACGCCAAGGTCGGCGGCAACGCGGCGCGGTGGATCAACCATGCCTGCGAGCCCAACTGCATTGCCGACGAGCTGGAAGGCCGTGTCTTCATCAGGGCGCTGCGCAAGCTGAAGGCCGGCGAAGAGCTGTTCTACGACTACGGCCTCGTCATCGACGAACGCTACACGCCCAAGCTGAAGAAAGAGTACGAGTGCCGCTGCGGCAGCGCCAAGTGCCGCCGCACGATGCTGGCGCCGAAGTCGTCAGCGAAGTCGTCTGCGAAGTCAGTCACCCAGCGATGACGATGCTGCAAGCTCACCCGCACTGGGGCGCAGAAGCGTTGTGGAAGCAACTCGAGCCGCTGCTGCCGGGCCTCAGCGTCGAGGTGCTGGCACGCGCCGACAGCACCAATACCGTGTTGCTGGAACGTGCCCGCATGCTGGCCGGCGCGCCTTGCGCCCCGATCACCCGCCCCGGCGAGCTCGACAACGCCGGCCCCGCCCCCGGCGAGCCCACGCCGCTGGGTCGGCGCGACGCCGACGTGCAGCCCTGCCTGCTGGTGGCCGAGCAGCAAACCCGGGGCCGCGGCCGGCTGGGGCGCGACTGGGTTTCCAGCGCCGGGGCTTCGCTGACGTTTTCGCTGGCGCTGCCACTCGCGCCTGCAGACTGGTCGGGGCTGTCGCTGGCCGTGGGCCTGGCAATGGCCGAGGCACTCGACCCGCAGCCAGGTGACGCGGCCGCCGCGCCGCGCCTGATGCTGAAGTGGCCCAACGACCTCTGGCTCGTCGACCACCCGCCGCAGCCTGGCCTGGGCCGCAAGCTGGGCGGCATCCTCATCGAGACCGTCACCGTCGGCCAGCGCCGCATGTGCGTGGTGGGCGTGGGCCTGAACGTGTTGCCCCAGCCTGTACCCGAGCTGCCCCAAGGCTACGCCTGCCTGCAGGAGATTCAGCCCGAGATCACCGCCCCTTCTGCGCTGGCGCAGGTGGCCGCGCCGCTGGTGCGCGCTTTGCTGCAGTTCCAGGTCGAAGGTTTTGCACCGCTGGTCGGGGCTTATGCGCACCGCGACCTGCTGAAGGGCCAGCCCGTCAGCACCACGCTGGCTGCGGTGCCCGCCGGCGTGGCCGAGGGCGTGGATGCGCGCGGCGCGCTGCGTGTGCGCTGCGGCGACGTGCACTGCATCGTCAGTGGCGAAGTCAGCGTGCGGCTGAGCGGCGGCAGCGCCTGATGCTGCGCACCGCTGCCCTGCTGCTGGTGCTGGCCAACCTGGCTTTCTTTGCCTGGGCCCGGGGCTGGCTGGAACCCGGTTTTCCGCCGCCCCGCCATGGTGAACACGAACCGCAGCGCCTGACAGCGCAGATCAACCCCGGCGACGTGACCGTGCTGCCGTCGCGCGCCGCCAGCGCCGCCGTGGTGGCCGCGCGTGCCGCCGCAGCGGTGTGCCTGGAAGCCGGCCCGCTGGCCGAAAGCGAGATGGCCGCTGCCGAAGCTGCGCTGCAGGCCGCGCAACTGCCCGAGGGCAGCTGGGCGCGCGAAGGCGCGCCACTGCTGCCCTCGTGGGTGGTGTTCGCCGGCCGCTGGCCCGATGCCGCCGCGCGCGGTACCCGCGTCGCCGAGCTGCGCAGGCTGGGCCTGGAAGTCGAGTTGCTCAGCGCCCCGGCCGATCTGGCGCCGGGTTTGGCAGTTTCCCGCCACAACACGCGCGCCGACGCCGAAGCCGCGCTGGCCAGGCTGACGGGCGCCGCAGTGCCACTGCGCGGTGCCCGCGTGGCGCAACTGCCGGCGCCGCCGCTCGTGCAATGGCTGCGTGTGGCGCGCGCCGACCCGGAACTTCAGGCGCGCCTGAATGACCTGCCCGCGGGCCCGCTGGCCGGTGGCTTCAAGCCTTGTGCGGCACTGCCAGGCGCTGCGGGCGCGGGCGTGGCCCCGCGTTCCTGAACAGCGCCACCACGGCCGCGGCCAGAGCGGCCAGCCACAGCAGCGACATCGAACCCCCGCCACCGCCACCGCCCGAAGGCGCGGCCGGCGGCGGCGTGAACGGTGGCGGGGCCACGGGCGCGGCGGCCACCGTCACCACCTGGCTGGCCACGTTGCTGGCGCCGAGGTTGTCGGTGATGGTCAGTGTCACCGTGAAGCTGCCGGCCGCGCTGGGCGTCAGCGTGGCGGTGCTGGCATTGGTGGCGCTGCTGAAGCCAGCCACGATGCCGCCGTTGCTGCTGATGGCCCACTGGTAGCTGCTGATGCTGCCGGAAACCAGGCTGCCGGCGCCGGAGAGCGCCACCTCGCTGCCCGCGGTGGGGTTGGCGGTGCTGACCGTGATGCGCGCCACCGGGCCGGCAGCGGCGGCCACGGCACGGCCGGC
>JBBSCV010000069.1:0-13642 GCA_038249925.1 Burkholderiales bacterium | reverse complement strand
TTACTGGGTGTGGCTCATACCGCTGGCCTCGGGCTCGCACTCGGTGGGCATCGTGGCCGACCCGAAATACCACCCGCTGGAGCGCATGAACACCTTCGAGAAGGCGATGGAGTGGCTGCAGGAGTTCCAGCCCGCGCTCTTCGACGACCTCGACAGCAAACGCGACAAGCTGCAGGACTTCGCCTTCTTCAAGCGCTTCAGCTACGACTGCAAGCAGGTCTTCAGTGAACACCGCTGGGCGCTGGCGGGCGAAGCCGGGCGCTTCCTCGACCCTTTCTACTCGCCGGGCAGCGACTTCATTGCCATCGGCAACACCTACATCACCGAACTGGTGGCGCGCGACCGCGCCGGCCAGCGGCTGGGCGCGCATACGCAGGTGTACGAACAGGTCTTCCGCTCGTTCCACGACAGCACCCTGGCGCTGTATGTCGACCAATACGGCCTCTTCGGCGACCCAGAGGTGCTGCCCAGCAAGGTGATCTGGGACTACACCTACTACTGGAGCGTGCTGGCGCAGATGGTCTGCCAGGACCGCCTCACCGATCTGGCCTCGCTCTCGCACCTGCGCGACGAGCTTGCCGTGTGCCAGAAGCTCAACGTCGAGGTGCAGAGCTTCCTGCGCGCCTGGGGTGAAGTGAGCCAGCGCCGCAACCTGCCCGTGATGCTGGACCAGGCCTCGGTGCCCTGGTTCGTGGAACTGAACCGCAGCCTGCACGACAGCCGCCTGAGCGACGCCGACTACCGCGCACGCATCCGCGAAGCGGCACGCACGCTGCAGCAGCTGGCCGGTGAACTGCTGCAGCGTGGGCAACAAGAACACCCGGGCCTGGACGCCTCGTCACTGCGCGCGCTGCTGCCGGCCTGGGCGTTGTTGCCGGCGCAAAACAGCCTGCTGTTCCCCAGCGCAGAGACTCTGCTGCTCGAGCCCGCCTGAGGCTGGATTGCGTGAAGTTCAGCGTCTGAAGTTCAGCGCTGGAAAGGCGGCAGCCCTCGCGCCTTGCGCCACATCAGCACCGGCAGGCGCAGCGCGAACTCCACCATCAGCCGCGTGTGCATCCAGCTCAGCAGCAGGTTGTCGCGGCCATAGCGAAAGTGAGAAACTCCGCCTTCGTCGGCGCGCAAGTATTTCACCGGCGCATCGACGTTGATGGGCTTCACGCCGCGCCAGGCCAGGCGCACCGCGGCCTCGGTGTCGAAGTCGAAGCGGCGCATCCAGGGCTGGCGCTGCATCACTGCGGCCAGCGCGGCCACCGGATAGACACGAAACCCGTAGAGCGAATCGGCCACGCCTGCACCCAGGGTTTCGAGATTCGTCCACCAGTTGGAGACCCGGCGCCCGCGTACCCGCAGCAGCGGCGCACTGGCGTCGAACACCGGGCGGCCCAGGATCATGGCCTCAGTCCGCGACATCGAGGCCTGCATGAACGCGGGGATGAGGTCGGCCGGGTGCTGGCCGTCGCTGTCCATCGTCAACGCATGCGTGTAGCCGGCGGCTGCGGCTTGCTGCAGGCCGTGCAGCACGGCCGCGCCCTTGCCGGCGTTCTGTGGCAGCACCCACACGCGCAGTCCGGGGTCGGCATCGGCCATGGCCTGCAGGCCAGCGGCGGTGCCATCGGTGCTGCCGTCCACCACCACCCACACCGGCTGCCACACCGCCCGCGCCGCGAGCACCGTGTTGTAGACCTGCGCGCCGGTGTTGTAGCTGGGGATGAGCACGAAATGCGTGGCAGAGGCAGACGTCATGCCGCGGTTCACGAGAACGCGGGCAGCCGCACACCCGATGCGAAATACGCTTCAAGTTCGCGCAGCTGTGCGAAGGTGTCGTCGGCGGGCTCGAAACGCCGGCCCAGGCGCACCGAAAACACGACGGGCAGCGGCGGCAACCGCCAAAGCGGCCAGCCTTTGCACAGGTAGGGCGAGTGGGCGTCGATGAACACCGTCTGGATCGGCGCACCGGCGCGTTTGGCAATGACCGTCACGCCGCGGTGGAAGGCGTTCACTGGCGGCACCGTGGTGCGCGTGCCCTCGGGAAACATCACCAGCTGGCCCCCTTCGCGCAGGTCGTCCACCGCCAGTTGCACCAGGCCGTATGCCGAGTCGTTGCGGATGTAGCGCGCCAGGCGCGCGCCCGGCGCGAGGAAGGGGTTGCGCATCAGGCTGGCCTTCATGATGCAGGCGCTGCGCGGCAGGCGCGCCACCAGCATCATCGCGTCGAGCATGCTGGGGTGGTTGGCCACCACGATCAGCCCGGGCTCGTTGCGCAGCGCGTCCAGCACCTCGCTGTGCAGCCGCATCATGCCGACCAGACGCAAGCCGAACCAGAAGCTGCGATAACCCGCGGCAATGGCGGCCCGGCCCAGGCGGCGGCCGGTGGCACGCGGCAGCAACGGATACAGCAGCAGGGCCGCCACGCTCCACAGCAAAGAGGCCAAGGCCAGCAGCAGCAGAATGTGCTGCAGCGCCAGCCACTGCACAGGCAACAGCGCCCAGCGCAGAAGTCTCACGCCAGCGTCCCAGGCACCAGTGCGTGGGCCTCGATCTCCACGAGCAGTTCGGCACGGCAAATGTCGGCCTGCACGCAGCGCGGCGCCGGAGCCAGCGGCACCGCCTTCGACAGCAGCGCCAGCACGGCAGGCGCATCGTCGGCGTGGCGCACGTAGACGGTGCTTTGCAGGTCGGCCAGCGTGAAGCGTGCGCTGCAGTGCGCCATCGCCGCGTGCAACACAGCCTGCAGGTTGCGCAGCGTCTCTTCGGTCTGCGCGATGACATCACCGGGGTGCAGCGACTGTTCGCCCACGATGCTGGCCGTGCCAGAAATGAACAGCGCCACACGCCCGCCGCCGGCATCGGCCAGCGCGGCGCGAGAGAAGGTGGGCGCACGCGGCCCGTGCACTGGCGAGTAGCGGTAAGCCGAGACCTGCCGCGGGTTTTCCACCGGCCGCGGCGGCACACGCCCGGCCAGGAAACGTATGGCCAGGCCGCCCGCCTGCGCGCCCGTGGTGCCCAGCGCACAGGCCGCGGGTGCTCCGTCGAAGACATCGCGCCCGGCGTCGATGAACGCCTGCTGGCGGCCGATGTTGAACTGCCGGTAACGCTCCAGTCCACCGCCGTCGGCATTGATGCGCGGCAGGTAGTTCCACAGCCGCAGCACGTGGGGCCGGCCGCAGTCTTGCAGCGCCGCGAACACATCGCGGTAGGCCCGGCGCGCGGTGTCTGCCAGGTCGATGTCGGCGTCGGCCACTTCCAACTGGCCGAACGCCCAGTGGCCGTCCTCCTGCCAGCGCACCGTGCCGCTGCGGCCGGTGCGCAAGACGGAGCCCGCGCTGCGCCAGGAATCGACCCAAGGCCCTTGCGCGCACAGCACGGGCGTGTGCAGCGACGCCAGCGTCGGCCCGCCGAGGCAGCCCCAGCCCAATCCCCCCAGGGGCGGCGTTGTCGAGGAGGCCTGTTGCAGCCAGGCCTCGGGCGTCAAGCGCTCGGCCATCAGCGGCTCGGCCATCAGCGGCTCGGCATGCAGCGGTTCCGCCGCGGTCATGTCGGGCTGAGGAAGAAGCGCTCGCCCTCGAGCAGCACGAGCCAGGCCAGGATCAAACTTTTCGGCGGGCCCGTCGCCAGCGCGGTCGTGGGCATGCATCGGGTGAGAATTGGGGGATGGTGTCCTCACCTCGTTCATGGAGTCTCGATATCGGGGGTTCGTGCAACGGGATGTACTGCGATGCGCGCGGGCTGCTTGACGGGCCCCGCTTGGCTGCACGCAACGAAACCGATTATCGCAAACCCACCTGTCATGACCCGCCGCGCCACCCTGCCCCACACACTACCGGCCACTGCAGGCTGGAAGGCCAGCTTGCGGCTGCGCTTCTGGCGCTACCTGCCGCTGAAGTTCTTAGGCATCAGCGCCTTCATGTGGCTTTTCTTCCTGGGCTATTTCCACACCCTGCGCAACCCCGTCCACCCGGTATTCGAGATGCCGATGACGGCGCTGGACGGTCTCATCTCCTTCCAGCCGCATGCCTTGCTGGCCTACGTATCGCTGTGGCTTTACGTCGGCTTGGCACCGGGGCTGTTGCTGACGCTGAAGGAACTCATCGCCTACGGCTTGTGGGTCGCCGCGCTGTGCGTCACCGGCTTGGCCATCTTCTACTTCTGGCCGACTTCCGTGCCGCCGCGCGGCATGGACGTGAACGGTTATCCGGGCTTCACCCTGTTGCAGGGTGTGGATGCGGCAGGCAACGCCTGCCCATCGCTGCACGTGGCCACCGCCGTCTTCACCGCGGTCTGGGTCGAACGGTTGTTGCGCATCATCGGTGTGCCGGGGTCGCTGCGCCTGTTGAACGTGGTCTGGGTGCTCGCCATCGCCTATTCAACGGTCGCCATTCAGCAGCATGTGGTGCTGGACGCCGTGGCCGGGGCGGCGATCGGTGCAATGTTCGCGTTCTTGGCAATTCTTTCCTGTCCGTGGCTGGGACGCAGCGGGGCGCGCTGAGGCCTGCAGCTATCATAAAACCCCGCTGGCGGCACGGCTGCCGCCCTCTCTCCGCAACCGCGGACGAGCAAGCTTATGGAACCGGTACGATGAGCGCGCTGAAGGATTTGCAGAACCTGATCCAGAACAAGTACGGTCTGGACGCCACCGCACTGGGCCCACACACGTCGATGCGCGCCAGTGGCGTTGATTCCCTCGCGCTGGTCGAGTTCCTGTTCGATGTCGAAGAACGCTACGGCATCTCGATACCCGACAACAACTCCGACCTCGACACCCTGGCCGAGTTGGCGGTGATCGTCGACAAGTTGCGCGCCGCGCAGACCGCTGCTGCAGGGTGAACGAGGTCGTCGTATCGGGCCTGGGGGTGGTCTCGCCTCACGGTGACGATGCCCAGGCGATGTTCGACGCGGTGATGCGTGGTGAATCAGCCGTGCAGGCCGTGTTCCCCGATCTGGCTTGTCCTGCCGCTGCCGCCACGGTGGCCTTCGACGAGAGGCGCTGGTTTACCAAGCTGCAACTCCCTGGAGTCGACCGAGTCAGCCAGCTGGCGGTGGCCGCTGCAGACCTTGCCGTGCGCGACGCCGGCGGGTTGACCGATGTCGACCATGAACGTGTCGGCGTCTATGTCGGTTGCGGCATGGGCGGTGCGACTGCACTCGAGTCGGCCTATCGCGCTGGCGGACGGGTGCCGCCGCTGACCATCCCCGCCTTCATGCCGAACGCGCCGGCCGCACACGTCGCCATGCGCCTCGGCGTCAAGGGGCCCGTCATCACCTACTCCGTGGCCTGTGCCTCGTCGGCCGTGGCCATCGCGGAAGCGGCCAAGGCGTTGCGCTGCGGCGAAATCGACGTCGCCATCGCCGGCGGCAGCGAAGCACTCATCGTGCCGGGCGTGGTGCTCGCATGGCAGGCCATGATGACGCTTGCCAGCTTTGCCCCCGGCGAGGCCGCAGGCGCCAGCCGGCCATTTGCGAGCGACCGCAAAGGCTTCGTGCTGGGCGAAGGTTCGGCTTTTCTGGTGCTGGAAACAGCCGAGCGTGCGCGCGCCCGCGGTGCCCGTGTTTATGCCCGACTCGCCGGTTGGGGCCTGAGCTGCGATGCGACCCACCTCACCAAGCCCGATGTGGGTGGCCAGCAGCGTGCCTTGCGCGCCGCCCTGAGGCAAGCCGGGTTGCAACCCGCTGACGTGGGCTACTGCAACGCCCACGGCACTGCCACGAAGATCGGCGACTTGGTCGAAGCCGATGCGCTGCGCGCGGTGTGGGGCGAAGCGGCAGGTGATCTGCAGGTCAGCTCCACCAAGGCTCTGCACGGCCATCTGCTGGGCAGCGCAGGCGCCCTGGAAGCCGTCATCACCGTGCTGGCCGTGCACAGGCGACAACTGCCCCCCAATGCCAACTGCGCGAGCCCGGACTCGGCGATGAACTTGAACCTGGTGCCCCAGGCTGGCGCAGGCGCGCCGCGACTCCAAGCGGCGATCAGCAGTTCCTTTGCATTCGGCGGCACAAATGCCACCCTTCTTTTCGCACGAACTTGAATGCTGCTGAAAGCAGCGCTTGAAAGAAGCGCTCAAAGAAAAACGGCAGGCCCTGCGGCCTGCCGTTTGTTTTTGGCATCAGGAAAAACTTCCTGATGCCGTGCTTGGTGGATCCGGGGGGAATCGAACCCCCGTCCGCAAGCCGTTGCCGAACGGTTCTACATGCGTAGCTGTCTGATTTGAATTTAAGAGCGCGGGTCGCGCAGCAGCACGCTACCTTTGCCCCGAGTCATTTGGTTTTAGGCCCGCAACGAATGACACGCTGCAGGACGAGCCAATGTGTATGACCTCGCAGTCTTTCGGTTACCCGTCAGACCCAGCCCATCGGCCAACTGTTGCGAGGCTCACCGGTTTTAAGCGGCGAGGGCGTACGTTGTATCGTTCGCAGTTACTTTGTTTCCAGTGGATTTACGAGCGAACTGGTGCTCGGCATGCCCCGCGTCGACTCAGTACCCACGTCGAAGCCAGGTCGGACCCGAACTTTGGAGTTTAGGGCAATTCCAGCCAATGCAAGAGGGCGTCGGCGTCGGACAGCACCGCGTCGGCGCCCCAGGCATGAGGCGGTTGCTCTGTGCCCAGGTAGCCCCAGGCCGCGGCGAGTGTGCGCATGCCGGCTGCTCGACCGGCCAACACATCGCGCGCATCGTCGCCGACGTACACGCAGGCTTGGGGGCGAAAGCCCAGGCGCCGCGCCGCTTCCAGCAGCGGCGCCGGGTGCGGTTTGGCGTGCGGCGTGGTGTCGCCTGCGACCAGCACCGCGCTGCGCTGCAGTCCCAGACCCTGCACCACCGGCTCTGCAAACCGCATCGCCTTGTTGGTGACGATGCCCCAGGGCAGGCCATGGCGGTCCAGTGCGTCCAGCACCCGCAACGCGCTGTCGAAAGTCCGTGTCTCCTGCAGAAGACGCGTCAAATAGTGATCGTGGAACTCGTCGCGCAGGGCGTCATAGCCGGCATCGCCAGGCGCCACGCCGAAGGCGACGCCGAGCATCCCGCGCGCGCCCGAGCCCGCGTGGGGCCGCAAATCTGCGTATCGCAGCGTGCTCATCCCGCGTCGCTGGCGCAGATCATTGGCAGCGCCGGCCAGATCGGGGGCGCTGTCGACCAGCGTGCCGTCCAGGTCGAAAAGCACCGCGCTCACTCGCGCCGGCATCACGCCGGGCGGCGACAGGCGATAAGGTAATTCACGCTGGTGTCGTCCGACAGCCAGTAGCGCCGGGTGAATGGGTTGTATTCCATGCCTCGGCTGCCGTGCAGACCCAGACCCGCGTCGCGCGACCAACGCGCCAGCTCGCTGGGGCGGATGAAGCGCGCGTACTCGTGCGTTCCTCTTGGCAGCAGGCGCAGAACGTACTCAGCACCCACGATGGCGAAGAGGAAGGACTTTGGGTTGCGGTTCAGCGTCGAGAAAAACACCCAGCCCCCGGGCTTCACCAGCGCGGCGCAAGCCCGCACGACGGCCGACGGGTCGGGCACATGCTCGAGCATTTCCATGCAGGTGACCACATCGAAGAAGCCTGGCTGCTCAGCGGCCAGCGCCTCCGTGGCGATCTCGCGGTAGTCGACGTTCCCGACCCCCGCTTCCAGCGCATGCAGGCGCGCCACGCCCAGCGGTCTGGCCGCTAGATCGATGCCGGTCACATGAGACGCCCGCCGCGCCATGGCCTCGGCCAGAATGCCGCCGCCGCAGCCGACATCCAGCACCTGCTTGCCCCGCAGGCTGGCCAGCTCATCGATCCACTCCAGGCGCAAGGGATTGATCTGGTGCAACGGCCGAAACTCGCTCTCCGGGTCCCACCAGCGGTGGGCCAGTTCGCTGAACTTGGCCAGTTCCTGGGCATCGACGTTGTTCATCCGAAGATGGTATCCGCTGTGGAAAGTCCCGAAAAAAGAAAACCCCGCCGAGGCGGGGTTCGCGATGAGCGCGGCCCAGAGGACCGCAGAAGTCACTTCCTGGCTCGAGTGCCGACGACTTCTACTTCGACGCGGCGGTTCTTCGCGCGACCAGCAGCCGTCTTGTTGTCGGCGGCCGGGTTGCTCTCGCCCTTGCCTTCGGTGTAGACGCGGTTCCGCTCGATACCCTTGCCGACCAGGAAATTCTTGACGGCTTCGGCGCGACGGATGGACAGCTTCTGGTTGTAGCCGTCGGTGCCGACTGTGTCGGTGTGGCCAACAGCGATCACGACTTCCAATGCGACACCCTTGGTCTTCTCGACAAGGTCTGTCAGCTTGGCTTGCGCATCGGGCTTGAGCACCGACTTGTCGAAGTCGAACAGGGCGTCGGCGGCAAACGTGACCTTTTCTTGAACGGGCGCAGGCGGCGGCGCAACAGGCACGACCGGCGCCACGACGACAGGTGCCGGGGCGGCTGCGGGAGCAGGCGGCGGGGGCGGCGGGGCGACCGGCGGGGCAGGCGCGGGCGGCGGCGGCGGCTTGATGGCGCCGTCACACTTTTCGTCAGCCGTTGCCGGCGTCCAAGCAGAATTGCGCCAGCACAATTCGTTGGTGCCGTTCTTCCACACGGTGCCGTCGGAAGCGCGCCAGTTGTCGATCGACTTCGGGGCCATGCCACCATGCGCTGCTGCGAATGAGGCAATGGGGGCGGCAAGTGCGGCAGATGCAAACAACATCGCCACCTTGTTCAATTTCTTCATGATTCTCCTCTCGAGGAAAGCCGCAGATGAGCCTGCGTAAAGTCCAAAACGACAAGCGCGGATTGGCATACCTACCGGGCAAATTCCCGCATTCACGGGTATTTACCACCGACAGATCATTGTGCCATAGGGCGTCGGCTGGCCTGCATTTTGGGCTCTGCATCTGGCCTGCCTGTGGCGGCTGTTGCGCTTCCGCGACATGCGCTGCGCTTTAGAATCCCGTCCTTTGCTGCCCCGCAAACCGGGCTCCCAGCCCAACTACAAGATGTGAGCGCATGACCTCCTTCGCCAAGGAAACTCTCCCGATCAGTCTCGAAGAAGAGATGCGCCGCTCCTACCTCGACTACGCGATGAGCGTGATCGTAGGGCGCGCGCTGCCCGATGCGCGTGACGGGCTCAAGCCGGTGCACCGTCGCTGCTTGTTCGCGATGCATGAACAGTCCAACCACTGGAACCGTCCTTACAAGAAGAGCGCTCGCATCGTCGGCGATGTGATGGGCAAGTACCACCCGCACGGCGATTCGGCGATCTACGAAACCATCGTGCGGATGGCGCAACCGTTTTCGCTGCGCCACATGCTGGTGGACGGCCAGGGCAACTTCGGCAGCGTGGACGGCGACAACGCGGCAGCCATGCGCTACACCGAGATCCGCCTGTCGAAAATTGCGGCCGAAATGCTGGCCGACATCGACAAGGAAACCGTCGACTTCGCTCCCAACTACGACGGCTCCGAGCATGAGCCCACCGTGTTGCCGGCGCGTCTGCCGAACCTGCTGGTCAACGGCAGCTCGGGCATTGCGGTGGGCATGGCCACGAACATCCCGCCGCACAACCTGAACGAAGTCGTCGACGCCTGCCTGCACCTGCTGAAGAGCCCGGGCGCCACGATCGACGAGTTGATGGAGATCGTGCCGGCACCCGATTTTCCCACCGCCGGCATCATCTACGGCCTGAATGGCGTGCGCGAGGGCTATCGCACCGGCCGCGGCAAGGTGGTGATGCGCGCCAAGTGCCACTTCGAAGACATCGGCAAGGGCGAGCGCCAGGCGATCATCGTCGACGAAATCCCCTACCAGGTGAACAAGAAGACGCTGCTCGAGCGCATGGCCGAGCTGGTGCACGAGAAGAAGATCGAAGGCATCAGCCACATCCAGGACGAGAGCGACAAGTCCGGCATGCGCGTGGTCATCGAGCTCAAGCGCGGTGAAGTGCCCGAGGTGGTGCTGAACAACCTCTACAAGCAGACGCAGCTCCAGGACAGCTTCGGCATGAACATGGTGGCCCTCATCGACGGCCAGCCCAAGCTGTGCAACCTGAAAGACCTGATCGAGGTGTTCCTGGAACATCGGCGCGAGGTCATCACGCGCCGCACGGTGTACGAACTCAAGAAGGCGCGTGAACGCGGCCATGTGCTTGAAGGCCTGGCCGTGGCGCTGGCCAACATCGACGACTTCATCGAGACCATCAAGACGAGCCCCACCCCGCCAGTGGCCAAGGCGGCGCTGATGGCCAAGGCCTGGGACAGCAGCATGGTGCGCGAGATGCTGGCGCGGGCTGAAGAAAGCACGCCCGGCGGTCGCGCAGCCTACCGCCCCGAGGGACTGCCCGCCAACTACGGCCTGCAGCCTGACGGCCTGTACCGCCTGAGTGACGACCAGGCGCAGGAAATCCTGCAGATGCGCCTGCAGCGCCTGACGGGCCTGGAACAGGACAAGATCATCGGCGAGTACCGAGAGGTGATGACCGAGATCGCCGACCTGCTCGACATCCTCGCCCGCCCCGATCGCGTGACGACGATCATCAGCACCGAACTCGGCGATGTGAAGCGCGAATTCGGCGAAACCAAGCTGGGCGCGCGCCGCAGCGTGGTGGTGCACAACGCGCAAGAGCTCGGCACCGAAGACCTGATCACGCCGACCGACATGGTGGTCACGCTCAGCCACACCGGTTACATCAAGAGCCAGCCACTCACCGAGTACCGCGCGCAGAAGCGCGGCGGTCGCGGCAAGCAGGCCACCCAGACCAAGGAAGATGACTGGGTCGACCAGCTCTTCATCGCCAACACGCACGACTGGATACTGTGCTTCAGCGACCGCGGCCGCGTCTACTGGCTGAAGGTCTGGGAAGTGCCGCAAGGCAGCCGCGCCAGCCGCGGCAAGCCCATCGTCAACATGTTCCCGCTGCAGCCAGGCGAGAAGATCACCGTGGTACTGCCGCTGACCGGCAGCACCCGCAGCTTCCCGGCAGACCACTTCGTGTTCATGAGCACCGCACTCGGCACGGTGAAGAAGACGACGCTCGACGAATTCAGCAACCCGCGCAAGGCCGGCATCATCGCGGTGGACCTGGACGACGGCGACCACTTGATCGGCGCCGCGCTGACGGACGGCCACCACGACGTGATGTTGTTCAGCGACGGCGGCAAGGCCGTGCGCTTTGCAGAAGACGAGGTGCGACCGCTCAGCCGCACCGCTCGCGGAGTGCGCGGCATGGCGCTGGAAGACGGGCAGCGTGTCATCGCGATGCTGGTGGCCGAAGACGAGACCCAGAGTGTGCTGACCGCCACCGAAAACGGCTATGGCAAGCGAACGTCCATCGTCGAGTACACGCGGCATGGGCGTGGCACCAAGGGCATGATTGCAATCCAGCAGACCGAGCGCAACGGCAAGGTCGTTGCCGCGACGCTGGTGCGCCAGCCCGACGAGATCATGCTCATCACCGACAAGGGCGTGCTGGTGCGCACCCGTGTCAGCGAGATTCGCGAGCTGGGCCGAGCCACGCAAGGTGTGACGCTGATTGCCCTGGACAACGGCGCGAAGCTCTCGGGCCTGCAACGCATCGTCGAGAACGACGCTTCTGGCGCCGACATTGCCGACAACGCTGAAGGCGAAGACAACCCCACCGGCGATGCCGGAGCGGAAGGAAACTGATGTTCAAGATGATTGTGTTGAGTACGGTCCTGGTGGCCGCAGGTCTGGCCCATGCCCAGACCGGTGCCACCGCAACCCCGGCATCGCCGGCATCACCCGCCAAGAAGGAACTGGTCGCCAAGGTGCTGAAGCTGCAGCAACCCGGCATCGAGGCGATGGCGCGTCAACTCGTCGAGCAGCCGGCTCGCCAGATGCTGCAGCAGGCCGGCCCCGTGCTGCAGCGCCTGCCGGCCGAGCGCCGCGAAGCGGTGGCACGCGACATCGAAGCCGACGTGCGCAAGTACTTTGAAGAATCGGCGCCCATCGTGGCCACGCGGGCCGTGGCCCTGGCACCCAGCACCATCGGCGTGTTGCTCGAGGAGCGAATGACAGAAGATGAACTGCGCGAGGTCATCGGCATTCTGGAATCGCCCGCCAATCGCAAGTTTCAGGGCCTGGCGGCCGACATGCAGCGCGCCATCGGCGAAAAGCTGATCGCTGAGACACGCGGCGACATCGAGGGCAAGGTGCGAGCGCTAGATCAGGTCGTGGCGCGCCGCCTTGGCATCACGCCACCGGCTGCTGCCGCTTCTGGCGCCCGTCCGCCGGCGCCGGCCACGCCAGCCAAAAAGCCCTGACTCGGCTCGCTGACGCCCCGTTTCATGACTGAACCCACGGCCGTCGCCCCGGGTCTGCTGGCCTTGCGCCAACAGATCGACCGCGTCGACCGCGACCTGCTGGAGTTGCTGAACCGGCGAGCCGGCCTGGCCCTGGAGGTCGGCGAGCTCAAGAAGCGCGAAGGTTCGGTGGTTTTCCGCCCCGAGCGCGAGGCCCAGGTCATCGACGGCCTCAAGGCAGAAAACGCTGGGCCGCTGCAGAGCGACAGCGTGGCTCCGATCTGGCGCGAAATCATGTCGGCCTGCCGCGCGCTGGAAACACCCACGCGCGTGGCCTATCTCGGCCCGGCGGGCACCTTCAGCGAAGAAGCTGCACTCGGATTTTTCGGCAGCAGCCTGGTCCGCCTGCCCTGCGCCAGCATCGACGAGGTGATGCACGCCACGACATCAGGCGCTGCCGACTTCGGCGTGGTGCCGGTGGAAAACAGCACCGAAGGCGTGGTCGCCCGCTCGCTCGATCTGTTCCTGACGACGCCGCTTTTCATCATCGGCGAGACGAGTCTCATCGTGCGTCACAACCTGCTGCGGCGCGACGACCACCTGGCTGACATCAGCGCCGTCTGCGCCCACCCGCAGGCGCTGGCGCAATGCCATCGCTGGCTGAGCCATCACCTGCCCGATG
Source organism: Burkholderiales bacterium (assembly GCA_038249925.1). Taxonomy (GTDB): domain Bacteria; phylum Pseudomonadota; class Gammaproteobacteria; order Burkholderiales; family Burkholderiaceae_C; genus Rubrivivax. The sequence goes on along the minus strand of JBBSCV010000069.1, from coordinate 758 downwards.
CCGAACGTCGGCCTGTTTCGAGCAATGCCGAGGGTGCGCGGCTGGCCGGGCAGGACCGTCGCCTGGCGGCCATCGCCAGCCAACGTGCCGCCAGTGAGTACGGCCTGCACATCGTGGCCCCGGCCATTCAGGACGACCCGCACAACCGCACACGCTTCGCCATCGTCACGCACCCCAGCCGCCACCCCGCGCCCAAGGCGTCGGGACACGACTGCACGAGTCTCGTGGTTTCGGTGACGAACCGGCCCGGCGCCGTGCACGACATGCTGGTGCCGCTGAAGAACCACGGGGTGTCAATGACACGCTTCGAATCGCGCCCGGCTCGCTCGGGGCAATGGGAGTACTACTTCTACATCGACGTCGAAGGCCACCCCGACGATCTCCGTGTCGACGCCGCGCTGAAAGAGCTTCGTTCGGCCTGCGCGTACTTCAAGATTCTCGGCACCTACCCGATCGACGTGCACTGATGAACCCCCAAGCTCACTTCGCTTGCTGCACCCGGAGGGAACGCTCAGCGCCCTTCGGGCGGCCGTGCGGGCATTGACGATGTTCCAGCAACTCGGTCTCATCGGGTGCGGCTTGATGGGTGGCAGCTTCGCGCTGGCGCTCAAGCGTGCCGGTCTCGTCAAGCGGGTGGTCGGTTACAGCAAATCGCCCAGCACCACCGAACGAGCCAAGCGCCTGGGCGTCATCGATGTGGCGGCGGAATCTGCGCTGCTGGCGGTTTCGGGCTCCGACATCGTGCTCATCGCCGTGCC
>JBBSCV010000068.1:0-13733 GCA_038249925.1 Burkholderiales bacterium | reverse complement strand
GGGTGTGCCTGCAGAGCGGCTCGACGCCTGGCTGCAGGCCGTCGGCTGGGAAGCCTTGCTCAACCGCAAGGGCACCACCTGGCGCCAGCTCGACGCCGCCGCGCAGGCGGCGCTGGTGGACGGGCCGTCTGCGCGTGCGCTTATGCTGGCGCAGGCGAGCGTCATCAAGCGCCCGGTGGTGGAATGGGCCGACGGCAGCACCACGGTCGGCTTCGACGCGGCGGTCTGGGCCGCACGCCTGAGCTCGCCGCGCTGACGCGCCCGCCGGCGCCGGCGTCGGCCCCTGTTCCTGCGCCGGCGCCGGACCCTACTTCTTTGCCGGTACGGCGGCAGCAGGCGTCAGCGGGGCTGGCGGCGCCTTGAACTTCGCCTCGCGCATCAGCAAGCGGTGGAAGCTATCGGCCTTTTCGAGCCAGTCGACGAAGGACTCGCCTTTCAGCACCGTCGGGTTGAAGGCGCCGCGGGCCATGAATTCCTTCCACTCGGGCAGTGCACGCACCTTGTCGAGCAACTGTCCGTAGTAGGCCACCTGCTCGGACGTCGCGCCGGGGCTGGTGAAGATACCGCGCATCATCAGGTACTGCACCGGAATGCCGAACGACATGCAGGTGGGCACGTCGGCCCAGCTCTGGCTGCCCGCCACCTGGGTACGGTAGTCGAGCGGTTTGCCGTCGAACACGCACAGCGGGCGCACGGCGCCTTCGCGCCACAGCTTCTCGGCTTCGATCGGGTTGTTCACGGTCATGTCGACCTCGCGCGCGGCCAGCGCACGCGCCACGTCGCCGCCGCCCTTCAGCGGCACGTAGCTGATGCGCGTCGCGCCTGCGGTTTCGAGCAGCACACTGATGATCTGATCTTCCTGCTTGCTGCCGGTGCCGCCGAGCTTGAGGCTGCCTGGCGCGCCACTGCGCAGTGCGTCGAGCAGCGCCTTGGCCGAGGAGTAGGGCGAGGCCGCAGGCACCCACAGCACGAACTGGTCGAGTGCCAGCATCTGCACCGGTGTGATGTCGCGCCAGCTGAACGCGGCACCCGCGGCCAGCGGCGCGGTGAACAGGTTCGACAGCGTGATGATGAGCTTGTGCGGGTCGCCGCGCGCCGCCTTCAAGTACATCAGGCCCTCGACGCCCGAGTCACCCGACTTGTTGACGACGCTGAGCGGCTGCGCCATCAGCTTGTGATCGGTGACCGCCTTCTGGATGAAACGCGCCATCTGGTCGGCACCACCGCCGGCGCCCGCGGGCACCACCAATTCCACCGGTCGCGTCGGTTCCCAGGCAGCGACGGCCGGAGCCAGCGCGCCGGCCAGCACCAGGGCCGAAATCAGTGCGCGCAGGCGACGTTGCGGGGCGGCACCGGTAGCAGCAGCAGGGACAGGAGGGAGGTCGGAGTTTCGGTGCATGGCCAGAGTCCGCGCGGGCAGACGCATTGCGCCCCGCAGGGCAACCGCGTATTTTGCGAAAGAGCTGGGGGGCCTGCCCGTGCGCACACGTCAGGTGTGCGAGTTTGTGTTGCAGCCGCTGGTATCAGACAGACACGACGCGTGGTTGTGGCAAGGCTCAGGGCACGTGCGCGCCTGGCGCAGGTCGTCGTGTCGACCGCCTCAGGTGGTCCCGCGAAGCAGGGTCACCAGCAGTACCAGCACGCCGAGGCCGAGGTTGATCGAGACCCAAGTGCGAATCTGTGCCAGGGCAGCACCGCCAGCGGTCCAGTCGGCAGCCTCGACGAAGCGCCCCAGCCTCTTGTAGAGCACGAAACGGATGTGCAGGAAGATCGCGACCATCGCGACGCCGAGCACCGACATGACGGTCCACGCCAGCGGCATCTCGAAGCTGCCACCGGCCTGCACCACCTGCTTGGCCACACGACCCAGCATCCACACGCCGGTCACCAGCGCCAGCAACGAGGCTGCGAGCACGGCCTGGAAGAAGCGGCCCAGCACATCGTGCATCAGTCGCAGCCGCGCTGGCGGTTCGAGCTGGGCGACCGCGGGGCGCAGAAAGAATTGCGTAAATACCATGCCCCCGATCCACACGATGATGGACAGCACATGCACAGCCTTGAGAGTCACGTAGATCATCAAAAGTACCCGTTCACATTCAGACCAAGCCCAGGACCCATTCACTGCCCCATACCCAAACCAACAGCATCAGCCCGGCGGTGACCAAAAAAGCAAACCCCGCCGTTGCCAGCCCGAGGACCACTGCAAGGCCATCGTGAAAAACAAGCCCCAGGCCGATGAGCATCAGCGCCAGTGCCGGCAGAAGGTTACCGAAGGGAATCGGCAGCATGACGATGAAGGCCATCAACCCGATGGTCGCAGCGGTGCCTGACCGCCGGCCTGCGGATGCGAGATGGACCAGCCGGGCCCTGGCAAGGCGGCCGGCCATGGCGTAGGCAGACGCCAGCATGCCCAGCACGCGCTGCGCCCAGTGGCGCGAGAGTTCGAGCTCGGCCACCCGCCGCGGAAGGCATGCCGAGGAGTGGCCCTGCCACATCGCCACCGCCAGTGCAGCCATGCCGACGCCGAGCACCGTGCCCACACCCGGCACGGGGAGGACGCAGGGCGCAGACATCAACAGCAGCAAGGTGCCGTGGGCTGCGCTGCCGTGGGCTTGCGCCAGGGTCTGCATCGAGACCCGTTCTTCAGACAAGCCCGCGGCTGTCTCGCGCAGCCTTTGCACGATCGGCGCCGTCATGTCGGCGTAACGGCCTGCGAGGCGCGTAGGCAAGCATGCTGTTGGTCGGTAACTTTCATGGGATCAAGACCCCCTTCCAGGGCTGGCCGTCCAGCGCGAGCGCCAGCAGCAGCAGGCTGGCGCCCAGCATGTGCCGAACGACAGCGCCAGCTTCGACGCGCCGCGCACCAGCGTGGTGGCGCCGGTCACGAGCAGGATCAGGCCGCCGAGGAACACGAGCAAGTTCATGCTCGGGCGCCGTGGCTGCGAGACATTTCCCACCTCAAGGCGATCACCCTCGAGCAGACAGTTGCAAGACCCGGTTTCCGAGGCGCCGTCGCTTCGCGCCAGCGCGAGGCCAGCATTCTCGCCACACTGCGCGTCAGACCTTCTGTCATGCGGCTACTTGCCGAACCGGCTGCGGACCGGAGCCGCCGCCCCGGCGGCGCCACATGGCAATGAGCACATGCAGCCCGGCCCCCAGCAAGACCAGCAGCACGCTGCCCAGGCCCCAGATCACCCAGGTGGCCACAGTCAGGGCGCCGGCCATCGACGGCGCAGACTGAAGCAGGCTCTCGACGAGCGGCCCCAGGCCGGACAGCAATGAAGTCATCGCCAGAGCGACTTCCGGCGGCACCCAGGGGGCCAGCCACTCCGGCAGGCGCAGGCCCTCGGCGCCCGATGCGGCGCCTGTCAACGTGCCTGCATTCGAGACCGTCCACACGGCGAAGGCATTCACCGCCCAGGCGGCAAGCGACCAGAGTGCAATGAGGCTGAAGATCACAAACCAGCTGAGTGCGTAGAGCATGATGGGTTCGTTTGGTGGGTTGGAAATCAGGGACCGAGTGTCGCGCAGTTTGCGATTCGAACAAACCAGCTCCAAGAGAATCTAGACTTCGGTTTTTCCGATGCGAGTCCGGCATGCTGAACTACCGCCATCTGTACTACTTCTGGGTCGTGACCAAGGAAGGCGGCTTTGCCCGCGCAGCCGAGCGGCTGGACATGGCGGTGCAGACCATCAGCGCGCAGGTGCGCGAACTCGAGAAAACTCTGGGCCACCAGCTGCTCAAGCCTGCCGGCCGCGGCGTCGCGATGACCGAGGCGGGCCAAGCCGCCTTCGCCCGCGCCGAGGAGATTTTCCAGATCGGCCAGGTCATCCCCGACGAAGTGCGTGAGGCGGCCAGCGGCAAGGTCGCCCGTCTGGCGGTCGGCATGTCGGACGGCATTTCCAAGCTGGCCGCACATGCGCTGCTGGAACCTGTGCTGGCCACGCCAGCGCTGCGGCTGGTGTGCCACGAAGGCGAATTCGAGCAACTGCTGGCCGAACTGGCGCTGCACCACCTGGACCTGGTGCTGGCCGGACAGCCTGCACCGCGCAACCCGAACCTGCGCCTGTCGAGTGAACGGCTGGTCGAGTCGACGGTGAATTGGTACGGGCCCGCAGCCCACGTGCACACGGCCGATGTGGATCAGTTCCCGCAATCGCTGAACCGGTTGCCGGTGCTGCTGCCCACCGGCCACTCGGCGCTGCGCCCGAGCCTCGACCGTTGGTTCGAGACCCAGGGATTGCGCCCGCGCATCGTCGGTGAGTTCGAAGACAGCGCGCTGATGGCGGTGTTTGCTGCGCGCGGAATGGGGGTCTTCCCGGTCAGCCGCCTGGGCGCCAGCGACGTGGGCCTGATGCGTGGCTTGCGTTTGCTCGGGCGCTGCGATGACGTGAAGGAGGAGATTCACGCCATCCGCTCGCGCCGCGGCCAGCATCACCCGCTGGTGATGCAGGTGCTGGCTGCAGCGCGGTCTTGAATGCAACGGCTGTGGCTGCGAACACGCCGGCGGCTGAGGTCAGGCGACCTGGCTGCGCGCCGAAAGTGAGGCGCCCGGCTCCTCACCATCGAACAGTTGCCAGTGACGCCGGGCGGCCTCAACGACCATGGCCTCGCCGTCGGCCAGGTGGCCATCGGCACGCGCGGCGGCCAGGGACAGGCGAAGGACAGTTTTCTGCAACACCGGATCGGAGATCTCGGCCATCAGCGAAGCCAGGCTGCTGTCATCGACGTTGGCCATCAGCGAACCGGTCTCGTACCCGCCCATCATCAGCTCCTCGCACAACGTGTGAACGATGTGCGGCAGGAGCTGCGGCTCCAGACCTAGCTCACGCTCGGCGCCCAGCTGCTTGAGGATGTCGAACTCGGAGCTGCAGACGTGACCGTCGGAGATGAGCACCAGCGCGACGATGCGCCCGGCTGCCTCTGGGCTGTTGTGGGGGTAGCTGCGCAAGGGGAAGTGCCTTCAGTGTTGTCCGTGGTGATGAAGCGTCAAGGGCCGTTGGGGCGAACATGAAGATTCATGTTCGGGCCCTCGAGAAACTGCGACCGGTGGACTTTGTCATCGATGCAGAGTCGGGAAAAGCAGAGTCTCCGTGAGTCAGAGTTCGGGAATTGCGAAGTTCCAGAGCGAACGTCCGCGCGGTCCGGCACACAACGCGGGCAGAGGGGCAAATGCGCAGGCGGACAGACGGGCGGAGGCCCCGCCCCGTGGAACTGCCGTGCGATCAGGCGCGCTCTGGCTGCGCCTTCATGACCGCTGTGCGGACGAAGACTCCATCGCCGCGTTCGAAGTCCCAGCGCTCGATGAGGCAGCAGTTCCGCGCTGCTGACCCGAGGTGCACCCGGTCACCCAGCGCGCCTGACGGCTCGCCCCAGCGCAGGAGATTCACCGAGTTGGGCACGCCAGGGCGTGTGCGCGACGAGACGGCGGTTCCTGCCTGAACCACCCACAGTCGCCGCTTCAACCCTTGCAGCTCCAGCGTGTAGGGCAGATGAATGTGGCCACCCATCACCAGGTCGGCCCCGGCGGCTGCCCAGGCCCGCGTGGCATCACGGTGGCCACGCAACAGGTTGGTCCGGTCGCGCTCCAAGGTCACGGCCGCTGGCTGGTGCACCACCACCACGCGCAGCTGCCGTGGGCTGGCTGTGCCCAGCAGCGTCGCCACACGATCAATCTGCGCCTTGGACACCTGACCATTCTTGTGCAGCCATGCCCGCGTGGTGTTGACGCAGACGACCAGCAGTTCCTGCGAAGAGTGCACGGGCTCGAGCTCGGCGCCAAACGCCGCGGCGTAGCGTGCGTAAGGGCGGGTCAGTCGCGCCCAGAGGTCGAAGAGCGCAATGTCGTGGTTGCCGGGGATGGCCAGGACCGGCGCACCCAGTCGGTCGACAAAGGCCTTGGCCGCGCAAAACTGGTCCGGCCGCGCACGCTGCGTGATGTCGCCCGACAGCACCACGACGTCTGGCCGCTGCTGGCCTGCCAGGGCGACCAGGGCCTCGACCACGTGCGGCTGCTCGGTGCCGAAGTGGGTGTCAGAGATCTGCAGCAGCACAGTCATGCCGCAGCCTCCGGTGCGGCTGTCGAGTGCGAGGCTCCGGATGAACCCGATGCGCCGGTGGCCTGGAGCAGGTACAAGGGCTTGTCCAGCACACGAATGTCGACGGGCGCGCGCATCAGTGCCACCTCACCGTCGAAAGCCACCACGACCTCCCTGCGGCCGGGCGCCAGCGTGGGCGTCACCACCATGTGCTGGAACTCGAAGCCTTCGACGCCGGCGGCTTCACCCAGCCTGCCCATGGCGCCATGCAGCAACAGCCCGAACATGGGCAGCGTGCCGATGGGCCGCAACATCACTGCGGCCATGCTCCCGTGGCCAGGCGTGCCGGCCAGGGTGTCTTCCGGCTCTGCACCGAATTGCTGCAGTTGCAGCCGGTTGTTGCCCACGAAGAGCGTCAAGGTCTGCACGTCGCGCACCGTCGCACCCAGTTCGATGTGCAAGCGCAGTCGGCGCTGTGCGCGCAGCAGCGTCGCACAGGCCGCGACAAACGCCACCCAGCGGCTGCGGCCGAAGCGGGCCTTGTAGGCCTCGCGGTCCTGCAACAGTTCGGGGTAGATGCCCAGGCTGGCGTTGACAAGGAAGACGCAGTCGTTGATGGCCGCCACCTGCACCGGCGCCGGGCGCGCATCCAGCAGCAGCCTCATTGCTGCGGCCGGCTCGGTGGGTATGCCGTGGGTCCTGGCGAAGTAGTTGAAGGTGCCGTAGGGAATGACGCCCATGGCACAGCCGGCGGCATGCGCGGCCTGGGCCACCGTGTTGAGGCTGCCATCCCCGCCAACGGCGATCACCGCTGTACCGCGTGCCACCGCCGCCGCTGCGGCGTCGGCGGCCACGCGCGACAGCTCGGCGGGCCGGCAAACCAGCAGTTCACCCTCTCGTCCAGACGCTGCCAGGGCCGATTCGATCACTGCACGCTTGGCATCGATGTCGTGAGCCCCGGCAGCGGCGTTGATCACGAAAAGCAGGGCCGACGCGGGGTCGACCCGCGGGACCGATATCGCTGCGATTCGCCCGCTGTCGGCCCCTGTCGTGCTGACGCTGGAACCCATCAGTCATGCCGCAGCAGATCGCCGAAGACGGTGTGCTCGCCTTCCCGGCGATCAGTACCCGGAGCGTCGTACAGCACCAGCCAGCGGGGCTTCCCGCCAGACATCGCGGGGGGAAGGTCACAGATCGCCTCGGCGCGGTTCGTGCCGCGTCCGTGGGGCAGTGAAACCGATTCTGTAAGCGCCGATTCGAAGCGCACCGGCTCACGGCTGGCACGCATCACCGTCCTTCCGAGCGGCCACTTGAAGACACGGATATCGCCGTTCAGCACCATCGTCGGACCGGCCAGGATGTACAGGTCATCGCCGGAGAAATGCAGATCGCGAACACCCAGGCCATCGAGCTGCAGGAAGTGCTTGCGCAGGAACGTGCCGCTGTCGTCCAAAGGAACCAGACGCAGTTGATCGCCACGCGCTTCGACCTCGATTTCGATCAGCGCCGACCAGCCGCGCAGCACCGGGCCCCGCAGGCCGAGCAACAGCCGGCGCCCGTCGACCGCCAGGCCTTCGATATCGAAGCCGTTGTCCTTGCCCGGAATCGTCATGTAGGGACCGAAGTGGGGGTCGCCGGCGAGCGCGCGGGTGAGCAGGTTCGCCTGCGAATCGCCCTTCAGCCGCAGTGCCCGCCGGCCGTCCTGAGCTTTCCGCACCAGGCAGGGCTCGCCCTGGGCGTCGGGCTCGATGGGCAGACAGGCCAGCAAGCGACGATTGCCGTCGAGCGCCACCTTCGCCAGCCGCTTGGCGTTTTCGGCGTGGTCCCGGTCCGGCTTGGCGTTCTTGCGCTTCAGGCCGTGCGAGCCGACCACCCAGAGAAAGCCATCGGCCACCGCCATGCCTTCCAGGTCGGCCTCTTCTTCGGCCGTGCCGGGCAGGTCCAGCAGGTCGGCGAGCGGGAAGTCACGCGCTTCGCCGAAACGCAAGACCTCACGCCCCACGGAGTCGAGCCGGCGCAGGCGGTCCAGGCCACAGGCTTCGTCGCCCGCCACCCAGAGCCAGTCGCCGGTGAAGGCCGCGCCCGACAAGTTGGTTTGAACCAGGGAGCCGGGTGCGAACTCCAGACGCACGGCGTTTGCGGTTCGGGTGTCGGGCATGGGATGGGGTCTCCGGAAGATGCAACGCCAGGAAGTCGGCGCATTGCACAGATTGCGCGCCAAAGCCGAAGTCGCCGCCCCAAACCTGTGGAGTCTGCGGCCGACGCCTTGTCGTGTGTTCAGTTTTATCCGAAGTCTGTATTCCCTAAAAACTGCTTTTTCAGTGCCTTCCGACAGTCCACATTGCGGCTGTTCCTCAACCGAAGGAGATCCGTGATGCAAGTGCTCTTCAAGTCTCGCCATCCGCAAGCCACCGAACTGCGCGATCTGACCGAACGCCGTGTGCGCTTTGTCCTGCGGCGCTTGGGCTGGCTGGTGCCGCGTGCAGAGGTGCACATGTCAGACGTGAACGGCCCCCGCGGCGGTATCGACAAGCGCTGCCAGGTGGAACTCAGGACCGATGGCGCCGGGTCGGTGGTCGTTGCGTCAGTCGCGAACGACTGGCGCACGGCGCTGGACAACGCGTTGGCGCGAGCAGCACGGTTCCTCATGCGTCTGTGGCGCCGGGGCAGTGATTCCCGCCGCATGCGTCAGCGCTTCGTCAGCCACGAACTCTGAAACGCAACGAAAAAGGCGTCGCACACCGTGTTGTTGAACCACAAGAAAGGGGCATCACCATGCGCAGGTATCCCACGAACAGCCCGCAAGCGGCCGCCCGCATCGTCGCGCTGACGGTGTTGGCCGACGGAGACATCGGAGACGCCGAGATCCAGTGGCTGGACCGCCTGGCTGTTCATGAACAGTTGGGCATGGCGCGACATGAGTTGCATGAGCTGCTGGACACCTTCTGCGAGGACTTGCTGTCGAGCGAACAGCTGAACTGGGCAGACGCCTGCCCGGTCGACGAACGCACGCTGGCGGACTTGATGGGCGAAATACAAGACCCGGCGCTGCGCCTGAAGCTGCTGCGCCTTTGCGTCGAGTTGGCAGGAGCCGACGCGCATGTGGCCGAAGGCGAGTCGATCGTGCTCGTCGCTGCCGTAGAGCACTGGGGCCTGCACCACGAGATGGTTCGCTCGCCGCCAGAGCAGCCGTCACTCGGGCGCGCCGGGGCATGAGAGCGTGCTCAGGGAGCAGGTTCTCTGAAGGCCTGTCGTCCTCGACTTTCTTGCGCAAGTGGACCCTGTGCGCTTGGCAACGCGAACCAGCGACCAGCTCGTCAAGAGGCTGTTCATTCAGGGCTTGAAGAGCAGGTCGATCGACGGCGACTGCCGTGTGCCCCTGGCACATGCGCAGCCGCTGACTGCCCGCTCGTCGGCAAAGCGGGCTGCGCCAGGCCATTCAGGATGCCGCACTGCGCCGCCTCATGGACGCCGGCGCACTGCGCGCGCAAAACCTTCAGCTGCCGCTCCAACTGGCGCAGTTCGCGCATGCGGTTGGCGACGTGGCCGATGTGTTCATCCAGCAACGCGTTCACCTCGCCGCAGGGGGAATGTGGCGCGTCCTTGAAGCGCAGCAGCAGGCGGATCTCATCCAGCGTCATGTCCAGCGCCCGGCAGTGGCGCACGAAGGCCAGCCGCTCGCCGTGCTCGGCACCATAGATGCGGTAGTTGCCTTCACTGCGTGGCGCCCGCTGCAGCAGGCCTTCTCGCTCGTAGTAGCGGATGGTTTCGACCGGGGTCTTCGTCGCCATGGCCAGTTCGCCGATCTTCATGGTCTTGCCTCTTCTATGCTGGTTCAAGCTGCTGACATGGTTTTGCAGCGAGGTGCCTTGACTCTGTAGTCGCTGCAGGGTTCCCAATAGCGGCATCGTCACCGGAAAGCCCGTCATGAGCAAATCCTGCAGCAGCCACGGCTGCGCTGCCCCGCCCGAAGCCCGAAGCCCGCGCTACAGACGCGTGCTGTGGGCCGCGCTGATCATCAATGCGGTGATGTTCGTCGTCGAACTGGCCGGCGGCCTGCATGCGGATTCGGTGTCGCTGCTGGCCGACGCCGTGGACTTCTTCGGCGATGCTGCGAACTACGGCATCTCGCTGCTGGTGCTGGGCATGGCGCTGAGCTGGCGCGCCAAGGCCGCCCTCTTCAAGGGCCTGTGCATGGGTGCGTTCGGCATCTTCGTGCTGGTCTGGGCGGCCTGGTCGACCGTCGCCGGCACCGTGCCCGAGCCGGTGACGATGGGGGTCATCGGTACCCTGGCGTTATTGGCCAACGTGGCGGTGACGATGATGCTCTACGCCTGGCGCGACGGCGACGCCAACATGCGCTCGGTGTGGTTGTGCAGCCGCAATGACGCGATCAGCAACATCGCCGTGGTGGCGGCCGCACTCGGTGTCTTCGGCACCGGCAGCGCCTGGCCCGACCTGGCTGTGGCAACGGTGATGGGCGTGCTGGCGCTCACCGCTGCCAGCTCGGTCATCCGGCAGGCACTGGCCGAACTTCGCCCAGAGCCCTCTCATGCAGTCCATTCCTGAAGTCCGTGGGATTGGCAGCGCGTGGGTCTGGCTGTCAGCCGCCTGGGCGGTGGCGCTGGTGTCGACTTCTGCGGCACTGTTCATCGGCGAAGTGATGGGCATGACGCCCTGCCTGCTCTGCTGGTACCAGCGCATCTTCATGTTCCCGCTGGCCTTGATCCTGGGCATGGCGGCGTTTGGCAATGACCGCCGCGGAGCGATCTACGCCTTGCCGCTGGCGCTGGGCGGGATGGCAGTGGCGGGCTATCACACTGCACTCATTGCGGGCTGGGTGCCGCAGTGGTGGATTCCCTGCGGCGCCGGCCCGTCCTGCGGCAACCAGGCGCTGGTGATCCTGGGCAACATCCAGATTCCCTGGCTGTCCCTGCTGGCCTTCACCGCCATCGTGCTTTTCCTCTTTGTCCATCTGCGAAAGTCCCGTCCATGAACACCAGACAAGTCGCCGTCGCCGGCATCCTGGCCTTCGTTGTCGCAGCCTTCGCTGTCGGCATGAGCCTGTATCAGAAGCGGATTCAGGGCGCGCAAGACCAGATAGTGCGCGCCGAGCAGGCGCGCCTGGTGCGCATGCATTCGCCGGTGCTCGGCCCCCAGGGCGCGCCCGTCACGATCGTCGAGTTCTTCGACCCCGCCTGCGAGACCTGCCGAGCGTTCCATCCGATCGTCAAGCGCCTGATGGCGCAGTACCCCGATGAGGTCAGGCTCGTCATTCGCTATGCGCCGTTCCATCAGGGTTCCGACCAGGTGGTGAAGCTTCTTGAAGCAGCCAAGCGCCAGGGCCGGTACCAAGCGGTGCTGGAAGCGGTGCTGGAAGCCCAGCCGTTGTGGGCCGACCACGGCAGACCCAACCCCGACCTCACCTTCGAGATCGCCAAGGCCGCGGGCCTGGACATCGAGCGCGCCCGGCAAGACATGGCCGGGCCCGAAATGCAGGCGCTGCTGGTCCAGGATGTCGAGGACCTCAACGCCCTGCAGGTCAAGCGGACACCCACCTTCTTCGTGAACGGCCGCAGCCTCCCCAGCTTTGGGCCGGACCAACTCGCCGCCCTCGTGGCCGAGGAGGTGGCGAAGGTGAAGCGCTAAGGTGAAGCGCTAAGGCGAAGGCTGCTCCGGCAGTCCTTTGCCAGTCGGGCCGGCTTGCAAGTGCCTGCCGCCGCGCTACAGCGCAGCCACCTTCTGCTGCACCCTGCCGTAAGCAATGCGCTCTTGCTCCAGCCGCAAGGGTTCTTCTCGCAGCCGCCGCCAGCGCAGGTCGTCGTAGAGCCGCCGCTCGTCACCGCCCAGCAGCGGCAAGTCGCGCTGCGTGGGCTGCGGCTCTGTCAACCACAGGTCTTCATGCGCCAGCAGGGTGTCGCGGTCCATCAGGAACGACAGCGCGTGCGGGAAGTGGGAACGCAACTGGTTCAGGATCGCGAAGCCGTGGGTGTCGATGTCGCCCCAGTAGTGCAGCGTGCGCTGGTGCAGCCAGGCCGCCTGCGTCAGCGCATCGAAGCCATAGCCGGCGCCGAACACCACGAGGCTTTCGGCCGCGGGCGGAAAGGCCAGGAAGTTGATCTCGTTCTCGGTAATGAAGACGCGGTGAACAGCAGGGTCCAGGCGCGCGAAGGCGGCCGCCGAGATCGTGTAGTCGGCATCGGTGCCGGGCACCCAGGCGGTGTGCTGCGGGTCGAGGAAACGCAGGCGCACGCGCAGGGACTTGTCGCGAAAGCCATAGCGGGCCGCGAACTGGCCGGCACCGCGCGCTGCGGTGTCGACAGCGTCGCCGGGCAGCACCTGGTCCAGCAGTTCGGCCAGCAAGCCACGCTGCGCTTCGATGAACTTGCTGTGAATGCCGGGCAAGTCCACCTGGCGCAGATAAAGACCCGGGCGTGGGTGCGCTTGCAACCAGGCGACGATGGCCAGCAGCCGCGGCCAGTCGCCCGCCAAGGCCAGCGCGCGCCGCGGCTGGCACTGCAGCCAGGGTATGAGCCCCGGCTGCTGCTGACGCGTGACGGTCATCAGTTCCGCAAACGCCCTGCCCTCGCGCAGCTTGCCCGTCAAGCGCAGCGCGTCGTCCTGTGTGTCGACCCAGGCCTCGCTCGGCAGGCTGTTGCTGCCGATGACGCGGTGCCGCACGTCGCGCAGTACCAGGCGGTAGCCCTTGCTGCTGCCCTGCTGCAAGTCGGCGACCCAGGCACGCACCTCGTCGAAACGCTCAGAGAGCGCGGCCGAATTCGGTCCGCGCAGCGTCAGCCGCAGCGGATACTCGCCGCCGATCAATTGATCGCGGTCCCAAAGCCGCAACACCTGCGCCTTCAGGTCGGCAGACGAGGTCCACTCTTTCATCGCGACAACGCATCCCTCTGCGCCCGGTATTCCTCGATGCCCAGGTTGCGCAGCTTGGAAGCACTGCCGTCCTCGTTGTGCACGAAGCCCACGCTCGCCACATAGGGCTCGATGATGTGGATTTTCTGCAGCGGCGTGACGATCAGCAGTTGCAGGCCCAGTTGCTGGAACAAGCGCAAGCCGTACTCGGCCGACTCGTCAGAACCGCGTCCGAAGGCCTCGTCGATGACCACGAAGCGGAAGCTGCGCGAGCGCACCGCCCCCCATTCCAGCCCGAACTGGTAGGCCAGGCTGGCGGCCAGGATGGTGTAGGCCAGCTTCTCTTTCTGCCCGCCGCTCTTGCCGCCTGAATCGGAGTAATGCTCATGCTCGCGGCCGTCTTCGCGCCAGCGTTCGCTGGCCGCGAAGGCGAACCACTGGCGCACGTCGGTCACCTTGGCGGCCCAGCGGCGGTCGGCCTCGGCCGAGCCTTCACGGCCGCGCAGGCGTTCGATGATGGCCTTGACCTGCAGGAACTTGGCCTCGGAATACTGCGCGTCGTCAGACCCGGTCAGCGTGCCTTCCGTGCACGCTCGCAGCTCGGTTTGGAAATCGCGCACGTCGGCGTCGGTGCTCGGCTGCTCTTCCAGCCGGATGAAGCGCGCCGGGTTGTAGTCGATCTGCGTCAGCGATTCGTTGATGCGCGCGATGCGTTCCTTGATGGTCTCGCGCTCGCGGTGCAATTGCGACTGGAACTGCGCCACCTCGCGGATGGTGTTCTCGTTCAGCAGTTCCTTGAAGCGGGCGACGAAACGCGGCAGGTC
>JBBSCV010000067.1:0-13869 GCA_038249925.1 Burkholderiales bacterium | reverse complement strand
GTCGGCCGGCCCGTCACCTACTGGTTCGGGCTGGTGGACGGCCTGCTGAAGATGAGCAACGACTCGGCCGCGAGCGACGGCCGCCGCAGCCCCATCACCTTCACCGGCGTTTCACCCGGCGGCTGGTTCGGTGAAGGCACGGTGCTGAAGAACGAGGTCTACCGCTACAACATCCAGGCCCTGCGCCAGAGCGTGGTGGCCGGCATCACCGCAGAAACCTTCCACTGGCTGCTGGGGCGCAGCATCGGCTTCAACCGCTTCGTGATGAACCAGCTCAACGAACGCCTGGGCCAGTTCATCGCGGCGCGCGAGATCGACCGCCTGACGCACCCCGACGAACGCGTGGCACGCAATCTGGCGGCGCTGTTTCACCCCGTGCTCTACCCCGGTGTGGGCGAAGTGCTGCGCATCACGCAGCAGGAACTGGGTTACCTGGTGGGCTTGAGCCGGCAGCGCGTGAACCAGGCACTGGCGGCCATGCAGGAGGCGCGGGTCATCCGCGTCGAGTATGGTGGCGTGCGCGTGCTCGACCTCGAAGGCCTGCGCCGCTACAGATGCGGTTGATCGGGCACTCACGCGGCTGGCAGCGGCCGCTGCTGACGCGAAACTGAAGGGAACTCGAAGCCGCTGCCCACGCTCATCCCATCGACGAGCGCATCAAGAAGGGCGCGATCCGTTCGGGGTCGACGCACCCGCAGCCCACAAGAACCGACGGAGGGTCCAACGATGAACGACCTGCTGCAACGCATCCTGCGCGTGCTGCCTTCGCGCCTGTCGCGCTGGCTGAAAAGTTTCCTGAAAGGCCAGGGCCACGGGCGCCGCGACACGGCCTTGCCCCATGGCGGCACCGTGGATGTGCCCGCCCGCGTGGTGGCTGAACTGCCGCTGGCCGCCACGGTGACCGTGGTGATACCGGCGCTGAACGAGGCCAAGCGCATTGCCAGCGTGGTGGCGTTTGCGCTGGCCGACCCGGCCACCGCGGAAGTACTGGTCATCGACGACGGCAGCATCGACGACACCGCCGCGCTGGCCAGGGCAGCCGGTGCGCGCGTGGTCACGAGCACGATGCTCGGCAAGGGCGCGTCCATGCACGACGGCGCGATGCAAGCGCGACAGGAGCTGCTCGTCTATCTGGACGGCGACCTCGCAGGCCTGCGCCCCGGCATCATCAGCGACCTGGCGCGGCCGCTGCTGGCCGACGAAGCCGACTTCGTGAAGGCGCGTTTCGGCCGCGGCGGTGGCCGCGTCACCGAGCTCACGGCCAAGCCCATGCTGAAGGTCTTTTTTCCCGAGCTGGCACATCTGGGCCAGCCGCTGGGCGGGGTGATCTCGGCACGGCGCGCGCTGCTGCAGCAACTCGCCTTCGAAGACGGTTACGGCGTCGACATCGGCCTGCTGCTGGACGCCCAGCGCTCCGGCGCGCGCGTGGCCGAGGTCGACATCGGCTCGCTGGAACACGACAGCCAGCCGCTGCTGGACCTGACGGTGATGGCCAACGAGGTGGCGCGCGTCATCTACAGCCGTGCACGCGCCGCCGGCCGGCTGAACGTCGACCAGATCGTGGCCATGTACGAAAGCCAGCGCCAGGCGGCGGCCTCGCTGGACTTCATCCTCACGCGCCGCCGCGGCCGCCAGCGCCTGCTGCTGGTGGACATGGACGGCACGCTGACCACCAGCCGGTTTGCGGTGGAACTGGCGCGCGCCAGCGGGCAAGAGCAAGCGCTGGCGCAACTGCTGGACAGCCCGGCCGACGACACCGCCGCGCGCAGCGAGCGCATTGCCGGGCTCTTTCGCTTCGTGCACAAGCAGCAGTTCGAGCGCGTGGCGCGCGCCACGCCCATACGGCCGGGTGTGATCGAGTTCATCAACCGCATGCGCCGCGCCGGCTTCATGGTGGGCGTGCTGAGCGACAGCTACTTCGTCGCCGCCGACATCCTGCGGCGCCGCGTGTTTGCCGACTTTGCACTGGCCCACACCATGCACTTCGACAGCGACGTCTGCAACGGTCAGGTGAAGATCAACCCGGCCTTCCTGCCGCTGC
The DNA here is from genome assembly GCA_038249925.1 of Burkholderiales bacterium. Lineage (GTDB taxonomy): Bacteria > Pseudomonadota > Gammaproteobacteria > Burkholderiales > Burkholderiaceae_C > Rubrivivax. The sequence goes on along the minus strand of JBBSCV010000067.1, from coordinate 11,828 downwards.
GCGAAGGCGATGGCCTGCCAGTGTGCAAGAGCCACGTGCTGCGCCGCTTCAGGGCCGAAGGCGGCGAGCAGCCGCTGCTGGAATGCTGGGCGGTGGGGGACAACCTCAACGACCTGGGCCTGCTGCGTCTGGCCGATCAGGCCTTCGCCATCGACCCCAAGGCGCCGGAAATGCGGCGTGAGCCCGGCATCACCGTCATCGAGAGCTTCGAGGAATTGCTGGCGCACGTGCCCGTTGCGCCAGCGGCGGTGCACCCCGGCGCGGCGCAGCCGGCGTGAACGTGGCGTAACAGCGGCGTGACAGCGCTCGACTGGACCGTCATCGGCCTGTACCTGGCGGCCACGCTGGGCCTCAGCGCCTGGCTGGCGCGGCGCCAGCACGACGCCGCTGACTACTACATCGGCGGCCGCGACCTGCCCTGGTGGGCGCTGGCGCTGTCCATCCTGGCCACGCAGAGCTCTGCGAATTCCTTCCTCGGCATCCCGGCCTATGTGGCGCTGGTGCCCGGCGGCGGGTTGAACTGGCTGCAGTACGAACTGGTGGTGCCACTGGCGATGCTGGTGGTGATGCTGGTCTTCGTGCCGGTGCTGCGCGGGCTGCAACTGGTCAGCGTGTACGAATACCTGGAGCTGCGGTTCGACCGCGCCACACGCCTGCTGCTGAGTGCAGTGTTCCTGCTGTCACGCGGCCTGGCCGCAGGCGTGGCGCTGTATGCGGCCGCAGTGGTGGTGCAGGTGTGCACCGGCCTGCCGCTGGCCTGGTGCGTGGTGGGCATGGGCGTGATGACGGTGGTCTACGACACCATGGGCGGCATGCGCGCCGTGGTGTGGACCGACGTCGTCCAGATGGGCGTGCTGCTGCTCGGCATCGTGGTGTGCGGTGTCTACGCCTGGCAACTGGCCGGCGGCGGCGCAGCCATCCTGGCATCGCTGGCGCCCGAACGTCTGGCGGCCATCGAACTGGCACACGGGCTGGGTGACGGTGCCCGGGCGCCGGTGTGGGGTTTCGTCGTCGGTGGCCTGGTGCTGTATGTAGCCTATTACGGCGTCGACCAGGGCCAGGCGCAGCGCACGCTGGCCGCCAAGGACGTGCCCTCGGCGCAGCGTGCGCTGCTGATGAACGGCATCGCGCGCTTCCCGCTGACGCTGCTGTACTGCGGCCTGGGCCTGGCCATCGGGGCCGTCTATGCCGGCAGCGAAACCCTGCGCGCCGCCGTGCCGGCCGGCCGGCTGGACTACCTGGTGCCGCGCTTCATCGAGATCTACCTGCCCGCCGGCGTGCGCGGCCTGCTGGTGGCGGCCATCCTGGCGGCGGCCATGAGCAGCCTGGACTCTTTGCTGAACAGCCTTTCGGCCGCGACCCTGCGCGACTTCGTCGAGCCCAGGCTGGGCGCGCAGGCGACACCGGCGCGCCGACTGGGCGCGGCGCGCATCGTCACGCTGGCCTGGGGCGCGCTGATCGTCGTCGCTGCGCTGTGGGTGGGGGATTTCGCCAGCAGCGTGGTCGAAGGCATCAACCGCATCGGCGCGCTGTTCTACGGTCCGCTGCTGGCGGCCTTCGGCTGCGGCATCCTCGACCGCCGCGCACGCGGCCCGGCCGTGCTGGCCGGTGTGGTGGCGGGCCTCGCGCTCAACCTGGTGCTGAGCTACGGCCTGGGGCCGAGACTCTTCTGGATGTGGTGGAACCTGAGCGGCCTTCTCGCGGCGGTGGCCGTGACCTGGGGGGTGAGCCGCCTGCTGGCGCCACCCGCACCCGAGGCGCTGCAGGGCACGACGTTGACCGCAGCCGCGCTGCGGCAGGCCTGGGCGGCCCAGCGCGGCACCTGGTGGTCGCTGATTGCGGCCAGTGCCGGCATGACGGCCGTGGCGTTGTGGCTGGGCGTACGCTGAACAACTTCCAGGAGAGACCCCCATGTCATTGCGACAGTTCATCTCGACCCGCCGGCTGCTGAAGACACTCAGCGCCATCAAGAACAGCATCGTCTACAGCTGGGACGAGGCGGCGCGCATCCTGGGGCTGCAGCAGGACCTCTACACCCAGCCTTTGCACCGCGAACTAGAGCGCCCGGTCAACGTCATCCTCATCGGCGCCGGCCACCGCGGCAGCATCTACGCCGACTACGCCACCAAGAGCCCGCGCGAGATGCGCGTGGTGGGCGTGGCAGAGCCCAATGCGGCGCGGCGCAAGCGCATTGCGGCGGCGCACGGCATTCCGCCGGAACGCTGCTTCACCGACTGGAAGGCGGTCTTCGAGCCCGGCCCCGGGCACGAGGGCAAGTGGGCCGACGCCGTGATCATCGCCACCCCCGACCGCCTGCACACCGCGCCCTGCCTGCGCGCGCTGGCGCTGGGCTACGACGTGCTGCTGGAAAAGCCCGCCGCACCCACCGAGGCCGAGTGCCGGCAGATCTTGGCCGCAGCCCAGGCCAGCGGCCGCATCGTGGGCGTGTGCCACGTGCTGCGCTACACGCCCTACTTCCGCGAGCTGAAGGCGCTGATCGACGGCGGCATGGTCGGGCAGGTGATCAGCGTGCAGCATCTGGAGCCGATCGAGCACGTGCACATGAGCCACAGCTATGTGCGCGGCAACTGGCGCAAAAGCGAGGACGCCACGCCCATCATCCTGGCCAAGAGCTGCCACGACACCGACATCCTGCGCTGGCTCGTCGATTCACCGGCGCAGGAGGTGCATTGCTACGGCAACCTGAAGTGGTTCAAGGAGGCCAACGCGCCTGCCGGCAGCACGCCGCGCTGCACCGACGGCTGCAAGGTGGAGCACGAGTGCCCGTATTCGGCGCTGCAGATCTACTACCGCGACCGCAAGCGCCTGTATGTCTTCGACCTGCCGGAGGATCAATCGAAATGGGGCCCGCTGATCATGCAGGGGCTGAACACCACCGATTACGGCCGCTGCGTCTACCGCATGGACAACGACCAGCCCGACCATCTGACAGCCAACATCCTGTTCGCCAACGGCGTGACGGCGGGATTCTCGATGGAGGCCTTCGTCAGCTACGAGGGCCGGCGCACACGCATCATGGGCAGCATGGGCGACATCGTCGGCGACATGGAGAGCTTCACGCTGACCAGCTTCAAGAACGGCAAGCGCCGCAGCTGGAGCATGAAGACCGACGCCCACGGCGGTGGCGACCACCGCATGGTGAAGGACTGGGTGCAGGCGGTGGGGCAGCAGAACCCGGCGCTGCTGAGCTCACCCATCGAGGTCAGCGTGGAAAGCCACCTCATCGCCTACGCGGCTGAAAAGAGCCGGCTGGAACGTACCATCGAGACGGTGCACCTGTAGACCACGCGCACCGGCCGCAGCTGCTGCCGGTGTGCGTGGCGTGTCAGCGTGCGGTACTGCCTGCGGTACTGCGTGCGGTATTGCGTGCGGACGTGGCCGGCGCCACCGCCCGCGCTGCAGCCTTGGCCCGCGCCGTTGCCGCAAAGTCCACCACCACCAGGATGGGGTCGTGGTCCGACGAGCGGTAGGGGTCGAAGCGGTTCGCCGGGTCGGGCGCGCAGGTGGCGCAGAGCGGCTGCTTGAACTCGAGGTTGTAGTCGTAGGCGATCTGCTCGTCGGCGTTGATGTGCCAGAGCTTGGTGGCCACGATCTTCGGCGACATCGAAGCGCTGGAGATGGCGTGGTCCAGGCTCCCGGCCATGGCGTCGAAGACGTAGGTGTAGGCCAGCGCGTTGTAGCGCGCGGCCTGGTCGACGAAGCCGGTGCCGGTCAGCTCGAAGATCGGGTCTTCGGCGCCGTAGGCGTTGAAGTCGCCCACCATCAACACGTCGTTGGTGCCGCTGTTCTGCTGCAGCTGGGCCACGAAGGTGCGCAGGCGCTGTGTCTGCTGCAGGCGCAGGCCGTTCCAGCAGCCCTGGCCGTCGCCGGCATCCACGTTGCCGGCGGCGTCGGGGTCGCCGGCGCCGGGGCAGCTGCCCTTGCTCTTCATGTGGTTCACGACGACCGTGAAGCGCTCACCGCCGGGTGCGGCGAAGGTCTGCGCCAGTGTCGGACGGTTGTTCACGGGGTCGGTGTCGCTCACGGCGGCACCCACCAGCGTCACCTTGGCAGGCTTGTAGATCATCGCTACGCGGATGGCATCGCTGCCCGTGCCCTGCGCGGGCAGCGGCGCCACGGCCCAGGGGCCCGAGCGCACCTGTGCATTGAGCGAATCAACGAGGTTCTGCGCTGCGGCGTTGCCGTTGTTCTGAATTTCCATCAGGCCCACCACGTCGGCGTCCAGGCCGGCCAGAGCGCGCACGATCTTGTCGCGCTGGCGCACGAACTCGGCCAGGTTGTTGGCGCCGCGGCAGTTGCCTGCGGTGGTGGAACCGCCCACGGTGCAGCCCTGGCCGGTCTGGCCGTCAGCGGTCTGGCCGTTGGTGAAGGTGGTGAAGAAGTTCAGCACGTTCATCGCGGCGATCTTGGTCTTGTCGTTGTCCAGACCGGCCAGCGCACGCGGGCGCGGGTTGATGGCCGTGAACAGCGGGGCTGCCACCGGATGCAGACGGTAGAGACCGGGGCCGGCGCTGGAGGTGCCCGAAAGCCCGAAGTCGAGCGTGCCCACGAGGTTGGCCACGCTGTCGCCTGCACGCGGCTGGCCACTGGCGCCGAAGTAGGGCGTCGGGTTGACGTTCTGCATCGAGGCGCCGTCGTCCAGCATCACGCGGCTGCGTGCCTGCAGGTCTGCCAGTGCCAGCGCCTGCGGCGAGTTCGGGCGGTGGCGGTTGGTCGGCGTTTCGTGGCGGCCGCCGGCACCCAGCGTCAGCTGGCCGAAACGCGCCAGCAAGAAGTTCTGCTGCACCGTCAGCGTGCCTTCGATGCGCACCAGCATGCCCTCGAAGCGCTCCAGGCTCTCGCCTGGCGCCACCGGCAGCGTCACCGACACCGGCGTGATGCTGTAGCCCGTGCCCAGCAGCGAAACGCTGGTCGGGTTGGCGATCTGCGTCAGCGGTGTGGCGGCAGTGCCGGCACCGCTGGCGAATTCGGTCACGGTGCCTGTCACCTGCACCAGGTTGCCCGGCTGCACCTCGGGGTAGACCGTGGCGCTGGTGAAGACGAAGAGGCCGTCGGAGGTGGCCGCGTCGCCGTCGCCCGTGAGGTCTTGAATGAAGAAGCCGTTGCTGTTGATGCGCGTGACGACACCGCTTGTGACGACGAGCTGGCCCGCCAGCGCGCTGGCCGCGCCGCTGCCCTGGATGGCAGGAATGGTGGCCGCCACGGGGATGCCGCCACCGCCGCCACCACCACCGCCAGTACAGATCTCGGCCGCGGCCGTGCTGTTGCGCGGTGCTGGCGCGCCCACGCTGAAGTCGTTGCTGTTGTTGCCGGTGTCGTCGCATCCGCCGCCGTTGCGCAGCGCTGCCGTGGTGTTGCTGAGCGCCGGCGTGGGCGTGCCCTCGATGCCGTTGGCGCTGCCGTAGCTCACGGCGTCGACCAGTGCCGGGCCTGCGGGCACGGTGCCAGACAGGGCTGCGGCGGTGTTGGCCAGCGCCACCTTGCCGTTGGCGCCCGCCATGGCGATGGTGCCTGTCACGTCACCCGGCACGTCCACCGTGCCGCCCGTGCCCGCGGCCTGGCGCACCAGCAGGTAGGCGCCCGCGGCCATGGTGGTGCCGGCCGGCAGCATCGTCACCTGCCAGCTGCCGCCCGTGGCCGATGCGTACTGCACCGACCAGCCGCCCACGCTCTGCGCAGTGGTGCTGCGGTTCTTCAGTTCGATGAAGTCATGGCGCAGCGTGGCGCCTGAATTGCCACCGCCGCCGTAGACCTGGCTGATGACGACTTGGGCATGAGCCGAAGTGGAGAAGGCCGAGAAGGCAGCAAAGGCGAGCGGCAGCAGCACAACGCGCAGCCTGGTGTCTTGGCAGGAGATCAGCTTGTACAGGCTCATGAATGTCACAGGTTCAGGGCGGTTCGGGGCGAAAGCAGCCGCGGGTGGGCAGGCGGCAAGTGTGACGCGGGCGAGCAATCAGCCGCGACGGCGCGCGACGAAACCGATGGCGGCCAGGCCAGCCAGCCACAACGCCACGGTGCCAGGCTCGGGAATCGCAGTCACACTGAAGCTGACGTTGTCCAGCGCCAGGCCGTGGTCGTTGCCGGCGTCGTTGAGGTCGACCCAGCGCAGCCAGAGCGTGTCGCCGACGGCCCATGCGGTACCGACCGTACCGCCCAGGTTGGCCACGCTGCCGGCACCGTTGCCGTCGACTGCACCAGCGGTGGCACCGACGACCGGTGAAGTAAAGCCGAAACCTGGCACCGGCGTGAAAGCGGCGGCTGCGAGAGTGGCGCCGAAGCCGTATTCGAAGCCCAGCGTTTGTGCGCTGGTGTTGCCACCGTTGCGCCATTGTTCACCACCGTAGACGAGGCTGAAGCTGTCCAGCAGGGCGCCGCTGTTGTTCGTCAGTGCCAGCACGATAGAGCCCGCGAAGCTGCCCGAGGCGACGGCGCCCAGTGCCCGCTCGGTGCTGCCTGTGCTGCCGTAGCTGTAGATGGCGCCGGTGTTGGACGTGCCGGCGTCTGCGCGGATGTTGGTGACGGCGACCCCGGTGCTGCTGAACAGGCTCCAACCCGTCAGGGTGCTGTCGTTGGCCCAGGCGTTGGTCGCTCCCGTGGTGGGCAGTGTGTCGAAGTTCTGCGTGTAGACAAAGGCAGGGTCGGGAATGCTGATCTGGGCCTGTGCGGCGGATGCCAGAGCCAGCAGCGAGGCGGCGGCGAGCAAGTTCTTCATGGGGCAGAGTCCTGGTGAGGAAATAGGTGCGCAGCGCCTTCCAGAGCGCCGTCGTCTGGGCACGACGGTAGGGGTAAAGCATGAACCCTGTGTGACCTGGAAGTTGCGAGGTCGGGGGGTCCCCCGTGAATCGGGGGCCGGGTTCCATGCGCCAGAGGGAATCTACACTCGGTCGATGGCCCACGACGACCCCCGCGAACGCGCGGAGCAGCGCACCTTGCTGATACCCCGGCGCGAGGTGGGCAGCGAACTGCGCGCCGGCCACCCGCTGCAGGAATTCATCGTCGAGCGCCTGCTCGGCGTGGGCGGCTACAGCTGCGTCTACCTGGCGCGCGACACGCGACTCGACCGCCGCGTGGCGCTGAAAGAGTACCTGCCCGCGACGCTGGCCGCGCGTGCGCCCGACGGCACCGTCGGTGCCCGCCTGCCGCGCTTCGAGGCCTTCTATCAAAAGGGTCTGCAGGGCTTCTTGAACGAAGCGAGGCTGCTGGGCGCCTTCGATCACCCGTCGCTGGTGAGGGTCTACCGCTTCTGGGCCGAGGCCGGCACGGCCTACATGGTGATGCCTTACTACGAAGGCATCACGCTGAAGAAGTGGCTCGGTGACCTCGGCGCTACGCCGTCGGAACGCTGGCTGCGCGAGCTGGCCCACCCGCTGATGGCCGCGCTGGAGGCCATGCACCAGCAGCGCTGCTACCACCGCGACGTGGCGCCAGACAACATCCTGATGCTCTACGACCGCAAGGCCAAGGGCAGCTACCTGGAACAGCCGCCGCGCCCGGTGCTGCTGGATTTCGGCGCCGCGCGACGTGTGCTCGGCGATGCCACGCAGCAGCTCACCGCCATCCTGAAGAGTGGCTATTCGCCGGTGGAGCAGTACGAAGGCGAAGAGTCGTTGCGCCAGGGCGCATGGACCGACGTGTATGCGCTGTGCGCCGTCCTCTATACCGCAGTGACGGGCAAGGCGCCGAGCTCTTCCATCGCGCGGGTGGTGCGCGACGAGATGGTGCCTGCCTTGGTGGCGGGCCAGGGCCGCTACTCGGCACCGTTCCTGGCCGCCATCGATGCCGGTCTGCGCGTGCGGCCCGAACAGCGGCCGCAGACCATGCAGGCGCTGCGTGCGTTGATGGATGCGCCGGTGACAGCGGCGCCGCCTGCGGCCTCAGCCTCGGCATCGGCCACGACGCCCGCCGGTGCAAATGCCGCCGTCAGCGGCGCCGCTGGGCCTGCGCGACTGCGTCTGTGGACAGGTCTGGCGGCTGCCGGCGTGGTGGCCGCGTTGGCAGTGCTGTGGTGGCTGCAGGCCTAGGGCCAAGGCCCGGCCACGGTTGCATCAGCCGTTGCTGACACCCGAGGCCACATGCCCGGCGGGCACGTGCAGGGCGGCGTTCTCGATGTGGCCCGTCTGGTCGTCGAAGAAAAAGTCGGGCTCGAATTCGCGCAGGAAGCTGCCTTTGGCCAGGCCGCCCAGGAACATGGCCTCGTCGACGTCGATCTGCCACGCCATCAACGTGCGTATGGCCCGTTCATGCGCCGGCGCGCTGCGCGCGGTGACGAGCGCGGTGCGCAGCCGCATGCCGGCAGGCGGTTCGCGCTGCAGGCGGTGCAGGGCCTCCAGCAGCGGCTTGAACGGGCCGGGCGCCAGCGGCGTGGCGGCGCGGTCGCGCTCGTGGCTTTGAAAGGCGGTCAGACCCTCGGCCTGGTAGACGCGTTCGGCCTCGTCGCTGAAGAGCACGGCGTCGCCGTCGAAGGCGATGCGCACTTCATCCGGGTGTGCGGCACTGGCGCGCGCGCTGTGCGGGTAGACGCGTGCCGCAGGCACGCCGGCAGCCAGGGCCTTGCGCACATCGGCTTCGTTGGTGCTGAGAAAGAGGTTGGCCGCCAGCGGGCGCAAGTAGCGCCAGGGTGGCTCGCCGCGCGTGAACACGCCGCGTTCGATGTTCAAGCCGTAGTGCTGCGCCGAGCGGAAGACGCGCATGCCCGAGACAGGATCGTTGCGCGAAAGAATCACCACCTCGACACGCTGCCGGTCGCCCGACGCGGCGTTGAAAGCCAGCAGCTTGTTGACCAGCGAAAAGGCCACACCCGGCCGCGCCGGCTCTTCCACACGCTGCAGCTGCAGCTGCATGTAGGCGCGGTCGTCACCGGCCTCGAAGACGAGGTTCTCCTCTTCGAAGTCGAAGAGGGCGCGTGAAGAAATGGCCACGACGAGGCGGCCGTCCAGGTTGGCGGGCATGAGGCCGTGGATGCTACGCCGTGGACCTGCGTGCCCGTGTGTGCTCGAGCGTGCCAGCCGCCCCGCTGGCCGCTGGGGGTGGCGATGGCACGGCACAATCTGCCCGCACTGGCCAAGAACTGTTTTCGCACAGCGGCGAATTGCCACCGCCCTGACCCGGAGCCCCGATGAAAGCCTTGATGTTCGCCCTGCTGCCCGTCTGCTTGTTCGCTGCCACGGGCCAGGCCTTTGCCGGCAAGGCCCACCAGCATGGCGTGGCACAGCTCGACGTGGCCGTGGAGCCCACGCGCGTGACGCTGGAACTGGACACGCCGCTGGACAGCCTGCTGGGCTTCGAGCGGGCGCCGCGAACCGATGCCGAGCGTGCCCTGGTCGACAAGATGCTGGCGCGGCTGCGCGCAGCCGACCAGCTGTTCCGCATCGACAGCGCTGCCGGCTGCACGCTGGCCAGGGTGACGCTGGAGTCTGCGGTGCTGGGACTGGGCGCTGCCACCGCGCCCCCTCCCAAGGGTGACCATGCCGACCTCAGCGGCCGTTTCGAATTCGACTGCAAGGCCGGCAACCTGGCCCGCTTTGTCGAGGTCGATCTGTTCGAGGCGTTCGCGCCGATGAAGCGCATCAACCTGCAGCTGGTCTTGTCGCGCGGGCAGATGAAGGCCTCGCTCGTGCGCCCCGCCACGCGCGTGACGCTGGCGCGCTGACGCCGCCGCCGTCGTGCTTCGCCTGCAGGGTGTCCGCTACGCCTGGCCCGGCGCCACAGCCGACTGTCTGGACATCGACGCGCTGCACATCGCCGCCGGCCGCACGCTCTTCCTGCATGGCCCTTCCGGTTGCGGCAAGAGCACGCTGCTGGGCCTGATGGCCGGCGTGCTGGTGGCGCGCGAGGGCACGGTGGAACTGCTGGGGCAGGACTGGGCGAAGCTGCCCGGCGGCCAGCGCGACTTGCGCCGTGTCGACCACGTCGGCGTCATCTTCCAGCAGTTCAACCTGCTGCCCTACCTGACTGTGATGGACAACGTGCTGCTGCCCACGCGCTTCTCGAAAGCCCGCGCCACGCGCTGCATTGGCAGCCCTGACGCCGCAGCGCAGGCGCTGCTGGAACGGGTGGCCTTGCCCGCCACGCTCTGGCACCGCCGCGCCGATGCGCTGAGCGTGGGCCAGCAGCAGCGCGTGGCCGCGGCGCGTGCGCTCATCGGTGCGCCTGAACTGGTGATTGCCGACGAGCCCACCTCGTCGCTGGACAATGCGCGCCGCGACGACTTCATGGCCCTGCTGATGGACGCCTGTGCCGCCAGCGGCAGCACGCTGGTGTTCGTGAGCCACGACGAACGCCTGGCCGCCCGCTTCGACGAGCGGCTGTCCCTGCCCGAACTCAACCGCGCGAGCAGCGTGGCATGAGGGCGCTCCTGCACATCGCCTCGCGCAGCGCCTGGAACCGGCGCGGCACGCTGGCGCTGGTGATGTTGTCCATCGCGCTGGCCACGGCCTTGCTGCTGGGCCTGGAGCGGCTGCGCACCGACATCCGCAGCAGCTTCAGCTCGGCCGTCAGTGGCACCGATCTCATCGTCGGCGCGCGCACCGGGCCCGTGCAGTTGATGCTGTACGCAGTGTTCCGCGTCGGCGGCGCCACCAACAACATCCAGATGGACAGCGTGCGTGCCATCGCTGCGCACCGCGCCGTCAGCTGGGTGGTGCCCATCGCGCTGGGCGATTCGCACCGCGGCTTCCCGGTGCTGGGCACCACGCCCGAGTACTTCACGCGATTTCTCTATGGTGACCGCGAGCCCCTGGTGGTAAGTGATGGCCGCGCCTTTGCCGGCACGCTGGACGGTTTGTACGAAGCCGTCATCGGCGCCGAAGTGGCGCAGGCGCTGGGCTACACGATGGGCCAAAAGATCACGCTCAGCCACGGCTTGGGGCGCGGCGGCGCGGAAGGCCCCGAAGGCCTGACCGCCGAGCACGCCGACAAGCCCTTCACGGTGGTAGGCGTCCTGGCGCGCACCGGCACGCCGGTGGACCGCTCGGTGCACGTCAGCCTGCAGGCCATCGAAGCCATCCATCTCGACTGGGTCGGCGGCGCGCCGCTGCCGGCTGCGGCGGGCCTGACGATCGCGCCAGAGTTCGCGCGCAAGTTCGATCTCGAACCCAAGCAGGTCACGGCGGCCCTGGTGGGGTTGAAGAGCCGCGCGGCGGTCTTCAACGTGCAGCGCTTCGTGGCCGGCTACGAAGGCGAACCGCTGCTCGCGGTGTTGCCCGGCGTGGCGCTGGACGAACTGTGGGCTGCCGTGGGCCTGGGTGAAAAGGCGCTGCTGGCCATCAGCGGCCTGGTGGCGCTCGTGAGCCTGGCTTCGCTGGTGGCCGTGGTGCTGGCAGGGCTGAACGAACGCCGGCGTGAACTGGCCGTGCTGCGCGCCGTGGGCGCCGGCCCGCGCCAGGTGCTGGTGCTGCTGGCCGCCGAGGGTGCGCTGGTGACCTTCTGCGGCGCGGTGCTGGGTGCACTGTTGGCCGCCGCTGCGGTGGTGCTGGCGGGGCCCTGGGTGCAGCAGCGTTTCGGCCTCAGCCTGCAGGCCAGCGCGCCGACCCCCGAACAGTGGGGGCTGTTCTTTGCCGTACTGGCCGCGGGTATGCTTGCCAGCCTGGTGCCCGGGTGGCGTGCCTACCGCCTCTCGCTCGCCGACGGTTTGTCGCCCCGCACCTGAATGCCGCCGAAGCGCGGCGGCCACCACCTCCCCGCAGTCCCCAGGAAGCCATCATGGTTCGACTTCTTCCCGTTCTGGCCCTGCTCACCGCCGGCGCCGCCATTGCGCCGACCTTCGCACAGACCGTCGCGCAAACGCAGGGCGTGCCGCTGATGAGCCC
>JBBSCV010000066.1:0-13890 GCA_038249925.1 Burkholderiales bacterium | reverse complement strand
TGGCGCTGCGTCAATGAACTTGCCTCGGTCCCTGCCGCTCAATCTGCTCAAAGAGATCGACCAGCAGAGTCGTCGTCGAGATGTCCGCGAGGCCATACCGGCTGCAAATGACCGGCACAACCCACGCGTCCCATGCCGAGTAGAGGTAGGCGGCCCGCATCGTCGGGCTCCGGTCGAAAGTCTTGCATGACCAGTCGAGGGCCTGGGCGAAGGATCAATGGCTGCATCGTGATGGCATTTTCGCAGCGTCTACGGGATTGGGCCCCGTCGCGCACTCTCTGACTTGAACCAAGACACACCTCTGCAAGTCACCGTGGCGTTGTGATCAAAACCGGTCCTGGCTGCCCGATCGTATGGCGTGAGGCTTGGCAGCGCTTAAAGGACAAGTCGTTGGGTTCGGCCGGTCGCTCGACGCCCAGCACAACTCAACTGCCCAACACCGCGGCGCCGCCCGCCCGCTGGCTTGATCCGGGTCATGGGAAGTCGGTTTCTCAAACGGCTTGTTCCAGATTTCGGGTCAGCCGGCCCGGTCTGCGGCTGTCCGGCCGTGATGGCCGATGCCATCGTTGACAGAGCAGCCACTATGCTTGTCGTCCACCCTGGCCGGCAAGTCGCTGGTGGAACGCATCACGGGTGGGTGGGGCGGCGGGTCCACGCACCTGACGCCGCACGGCCTGCGCCTGGTCGAACGCTTCGAGCAGATCGACGCGGCGCACCAGCGCTTCCTGAAGCTGCTGGACGAACAGTCGATCGACCTGGAGCAGGACTTCTCGCTGTGGAAGGTACTGAACATGAAGACCAGCGCCAGAAACCAGTTTGTGGGCACTGTCACGGCGGTGCGTGTCGGGGCCGTCAACGCCGAGGTCGAGTCGAGCTTGAAGGGCGGCCCGCGCCTGGTGGCCGTGCTCACGCGCGACAGCACCGAAGCCCTGGGTCTTCGAACGAACATGACGGCCATGAAACTCATCAAGTCGTCCTCGGTGCTGCTGGCCACCGACCTGGAAGGCGCCAGGCTGTTGGCACGCAACCAGTTGCCGGGCACAGGGAGCGCGGTCACGCCCGGTGCCGTGAATGCTGAAGTCGACATCGACATCGACGACGGCGGCAGCATCGCGGCCATCGTCACGCAAGGCAGTGTCAAGACACCGGGGCTGGCTGTCGGTGTGCTTGCCACGGCCTTCTTCAAGGCGCCCAGCGTGATCCTGGCTGTTCATCGCGTGATGGCGTTGCTTCTGCCTCCTGCGTCGCTTGCGTCGCCTGCGTTCGCATTCCGCGCCGCACCATGAACCTCATCGTCTCGATGAAATACCTGGTGGCGCTGGACGACCACCGCCACTTCGGCCGCGCCGCGCTGGCCTGCCATGTCACGCAGCCGGCGCTGTCCAACGCGCTGCGGGCCCTGGAAGAGGGGCTGGGTATTTCCATCGTCAAACGCGGTCGCAACTTTGCCGGCTTCACCAGCGAAGGCGAAAGGGTGCTGGCCAGCGCGCGGCGCATGCTGCGCGAACAAGAACTGCTGCAGCAAGACCTGCACAGCAGCGAAGGCCATCCGCAGGGCCAGTTGCTGGTGGGCGCGGTGCCCACGGCGATGCCGATCGCGGCCCGCTTCGTGGCGCTGCTGCAGGCCCGCCACCCGGGCATCGTGCCGACGCTGCGATCGCTGAGCTCGGTCGAGCTGGAGACCGGCCTGGAGAGCCTGGCGCTGGACATGGGCCTGGGCTACACCGAGCGCATGGACAGCAGTGGCTCGACATTGCGTGTGCTGCCGCAGTACACCGAGCACTACTTTTTGCTGCGCCGTGCGGATGCTGGCGGCGGCGCCGGCAGCGGCACCAATAACGGTACCAGCAGCGGCACTGGCAGCCGTGCGGGCAGCCTGCGCGCGGCCGCAGCCATGCGCTGGCGCGATGCCGCAGCGCTGCCGCTGTGCATGCTGAGCGGCGAGATGCACAACCGCACCATCGTCGACCGGGCCTTCGCGGCGGCGGGTGCCACCGTCCAGCCTGCGATCGAGACCAACTCGACGGTGACGCTGGTGATGAGCGTGCTGGCCGGCCAGGTCTGCAGCGTGCTGCCCGGCGCGCTGCTGGGCACCGTGCATGGGCAGGGCGAGCTGGAGGCGCTGCCGCTGGTCGAGCCGCATGTCCAGGTGCCGATCGCCTTTCTTGTCCACAAGACCAACCGCCCCTCGCGCACGCTGGACGCCGCCATCGCCTTTGCCGAGCACCCAGACTGGCTGGCCCAGGCGGTGATGCACTCGCGGCTGCCGGGCGGCTGATCACGCAATCACATCGGGTCATCACCCGAAGAAATTGGACGGGCACAGGGCTGCAGACCGAGACTGATGGGCCGGTGATGTTTCCGGCGTGTCGGTGAAGGTGCAGCTTGTGATGAACCCAGACGAGGTCGGTGCGGTCAAGGCGCGTGTGCATCGAGAGACAGGCGCGACGACGGGCGCGACGTCAGGCGCGACGGCGGGCGAAACGTCGCGCAAAACCTCAGCCGGAACCTCCGGCGAAACCATGACCGAGATCACCGCCGCCATCCTGTCGCGTCGCGCCCACGAGCCAGGCGCCTTGCTGCCCATCCTGCACGAGCTGCAAGACCGGCTGGGCTGGGTGCCACCGCAAGTGGTGCCGCAGATCGCCGAGGCGCTGAACCAGACCCGCGCCGAGGTGCATGGCGTCGTCACCTACTACCACCACTTTCGCAGCAGCGCGCCGGGCCGGCATGTGGTGCAGGTCTGCCGCGCCGAGGCCTGCCAGGCGCGCGGCGCCGATGCCTTGCTGGCGCAGGCCGAGAGCCTGCTGGGCTGCAAGTCTCACCACACGCGCGCCGACGGCGCAGTCACGCTGGACCCGGTGTTCTGCCTGGGGCTGTGCGCGCTGTCGCCGGCGGTGATGGTGGACGCCAGGCTGTACGGCCGCGTGACGCCGCAGCGGCTGCAGCAGATCGCTGCCGGGCTGGAGTTGGGCGCATGACGGCCGCAGCCATCACGGTCCATGTGCCCCGCGACGCCGCGGCGCTGGCAATGGGTGCCGACGAGGTCGCGGCCGCAATCGTGGCCCACTGCGCGGCGCGTGGTGACGCGGTGCATATCGTGCGCAACGGCTCGCGCGGCTTGTTCTGGCTGGAGCCGCTGGTCGAGGTCGCCACGCCCGAGGGTCGCATCGCCTATGGCCCGGTGACGCCGGAAGACGTGCCGGCGCTGCTGCAAGCCGGCCTGCTGACAGGCGGCGCCCATCCGCTGCGGCTGGGCGTGACCGAGCAGATCCCCTTTCTAGCGCTGCAAGAGCGGCTGACCTTCCAGCGCATGGGCGTCACCGACCCGCTGTCGCTGGCCGACTATGAAGCCCACGAAGGTTGGGTCGGCCTGCGCCGCGCCGTGGCGCTGCTGCAGGCCGAAGGCGGCGCCGCCATCGTGCAGGAAGTGACGCATTCCGGCCTGCGTGGTCGCGGTGGTGCGGCCTTTCCGGCCGGCATCAAGTGGAAGACGGTATTGCACGCCAAGCCGGAAGAGCCCGGCGCCCAGAAGTACGTGGTCTGCAACGCCGACGAAGGAGACTCGGGCACCTACTCCGACCGCATGACGATGGAGGGCGACCCCTTCATGCTGATCGAGGGCATGGCGATCGCGGCGCTGGCCGTCGGTGCGACCCGGGGCTGCATCTACATCCGCTCTGAATATCCGCATGCCGTGGCAGCGATGACGGAAGCCATCGAACGCGCGACCGCGGCCGGTTTCCTGGGCGACGACGTCTGCGGCTCCGGCCTGGCCTTCAGCCTGGAGGTGCGCAAGGCTGCCGGGTCGTATGTCTGCGGCGAAGAAACGGCGATGCTGGAGAGCATCGAAGGCAAGCGCGGCATCGTGCGCGCCAAGCCGCCTCTGCCTGCATTGCAAGGCCTGTTCGGCCGGCCGACCGTCATCAACAACGTCATCACTTTCGCCACGGTGCCGGTGATCCTGGCGCGAGGCGCGGACTTCTATCGCAACTATGGTGTCGGCCGTTCACACGGCACGCTGCCATTTCAGCTGGCCGGCAACATCCTGCATGGCGGGCTGGTCGAGAAGGCCTTCGGCGTGACGCTGCGCGAACTGCTCTACGGCTTCGGCGGCGGCAGTGCCAGCGGACGGCCGATCAAGGCGGTGCAGGTTGGCGGCCCGCTGGGTGCGTATGTGCCCGAGTCGCGGTGGGACGTGCCGCTGGACTACGAAGCCTACGCCGCGATGGGCGCGGTGGTGGGCCACGGCGGAATCGTCGTGCACGACGACACGGCAGACCTTGCGAAGCTGGCGCGCTATGCGATGGAGTTCTGTGCCATCGAGTCCTGCGGCAAGTGCACGCCCTGCCGCATCGGATCGACGCGGGGTGTCGAGGTCATCGACCGCATCACGGCCAACAAGAACCGCGAACAGCAGGTCGTGCTGCTGCGCGACCTGTGCGAAACCATGGTGCACGGCTCGCTGTGCGCGATGGGCGGCATGACGCCGTATCCAGTGCTGTCGGCGCTGAACCATTACCCGCTGGACTTCGGCCTGGCTGCCGCGCCCGTGCTGGCGCCGGCCACGGCCTGATCGACAAGGACCACCCCATGCTGCAACACCTGAAGCAAACCGACCACGGCACGCCGCGCCGTGAGTCAGAACAGCTCGTGACGCTCGAGATCGACGGCAATGAAGTCACTGTGCCCCAGGGCACCTCGGTGATGCGCGCCGCAGTGGATGCCGGCATCCAGGTGCCCAAGCTCTGCGCCACCGACAGCCTGGAGCCCTTCGGTTCGTGCCGCCTGTGCCTGGTGGAAGTCGAGGGCCGCAAGGGCTACCCCGCGTCGTGCACCACGCCTGCCGAGGCCGGCATGAAGGTGCGCACGCAGACGCCGAAATTGCAGGAACTGCGCAAGGGCGTGATGGAGCTGTACATCAGCGACCACCCGCTGGACTGCCTGACCTGCAGCGCCAACGGCAATTGCGAATTGCAGGACATGGCCGGCGTCACCGGCTTGCGCAATGTGCGTTACGGCATGGAAGGCGCCAACCACCTGCACGATGCCAAGGACGAATCGAACCCGTACTTCACCTACGACCCGAGCAAATGCATCGTTTGCAACCGCTGCGTGCGCGCCTGCGAAGAAACGCAGGGCACGTTCGCGCTGACGATCAGTGGCCGCGGTTTTGATTCGCGCGTTTCGGCGGGCCAGGACGAGCCCTTCATGCAGTCTGAATGTGTCAGCTGCGGCGCCTGTGTAGAAGCCTGCCCCACGGCCACGTTGCAGGAAAAGACGGTGATCTGGCTGGGCCAGCCCGAGCACAGCACCATCACCACCTGCGCCTACTGCGGCGTGGGCTGCGGCTTCAAGGCCGAGATGAAGGGCAATGAAGTCGTGCGCATGGTGCCGTGGAAGGACGGCAAGGCCAACGAGGGGCATTCGTGCGTCAAGGGCCGCTTTGCCTGGGGTTATGCGACACATGCCGACCGCATGTTGAAGCCGATGATCCGCGCCAGGATCACCGACCCCTGGCAAGAAGTCAGCTGGGAGGTGGCGATAGGCCACGCCGCCAGCGAATTCAGGCGCCTGCAGGCCAAGTACGGGCGCGACAGCGTCGGCGGCATCACCTCGTCGCGCTGCACCAACGAAGAAACCTACCTCGTGCAGAAGCTGGTGCGCGCCGCCTTCGGTAACAACAACGTCGACACCTGCGCCCGGGTGTGCCATTCGCCCACCGGCTACGGCCTGGGTCAGACACTCGGCACCTCGGCCGGTACGCAGACCTTCAAATCGGTGGAGCAGGCCGATGTCATCGTGCTGATCGGCGCGAACCCGACCGACGGCCATCCGGTGTTTGCGTCGCGCATGAAGCGGCGGCTGCGCGGTGACGGCTATACGCCGGGCGCGAAGCTCATCGTCATCGACCCGCGGCGCATCGACATCGTGCGCATGCCGCATGTGCAAGCCACGCACCACCTGCAACTGAAGCCCGGCACCAACGTGGCCGTCATCAGCGCAATGGCGCATGTGATCGTCACTGAAGGCCTGGTGGACGAGGCGTTCGTGGCCGAGCGCTGCGACATCAAGTCGTTCAACCAATGGCGCGAATTTGTCGCCCGGCCGGCCAATTCACCCGAGGCCCTGGAAACGGCCACCGGCGTGCTTGCGGCCGAGTTGCGCGCTGCCGCCAGGCTGTACGCCGCCGCCAGGAACGGTGCCATCTACTACGGCCTGGGCGTTACCGAACACAGCCAGGGCTCGACCATGGTGATGGGCATTGCCAACCTGGCCATGGCCACCGGCAACGTCGGGCGTGAAGGCGTGGGCATCAACCCGCTGCGAGGCCAGAACAATGTGCAGGGTGCCTGCGACATGGGCTCGTTCCCGCACGAATTGCCCGGCTACCGGCATGTGTCGGACAGCACCGTACGGGCCGAATTCGAAGCCGCCTGGGGCGTGCCCATCGACCCCGAGCCGGGCCTGCGCATCCCTAACATGTTCGACGCCGCGCTCAGCGGCCGTTTCAAGGGCCTGTACTGCGAGGGCGAGGACATCGTGCAGTCCGACCCCAATACACAGCATGTGGCCGCAGCGATGATGGCGATGGAGTGTGTGGTGGTGCAGGACCTGTTCCTGAACGAGACCGCCAAGTACGCGCATGTCTTTTTGCCGGGTTCTTCTTTTCTGGAGAAAGACGGCACTTTCACCAATGCCGAACGCCGCATTTCGCGGGTGAAGAAGGTGATGCCGCCCAAGGCCGGTTATGCCGACTGGGAAGTGACGCAATTGCTGGCCAATGCGCTGGGCTATCCGATGCATTACAAGCACCCGTCGGAGATCATGGCCGAGATCGCGGCGCTGACGCCCACCTTCAGGGGCGTCAGTTTCGAGAAGATCGACCGCCTGGGCAGCGTGCAATGGCCGTGCAACGAAGACTCCGATGAGGCCGGCACCGCCACCATGCACATCGACCGCTTCGTGCGCGGCAAGGGCCGTTTCATCATCACCCAATATGTGGCCACCGACGAGAAGGTGACGCGCAAGTTTCCGCTGCTGCTGACCACAGGGCGAATCCTGTCGCAGTACAACGTCGGCGCGCAGACGCGGCGCACCGAGAACAACCGCTGGCACAGTGAAGATCGCTTGGAGATTCACCCGCACGACGCCGAAGAGCGCGGCATCAAGACCGACGACTGGGTCGGCATCGCCAGCCGCGCCGGCGACACCGTGCTGCGCGCGACGGTCACCGAGCGCATGCAGCCGGGTGTCGTTTTCACCACTTTCCACTTCCCGGAATCGGGCGCCAACGTCATCACCACCGACAACTCCGACTGGGCCACCAATTGCCCCGAGTACAAGGTGACGGCGGTGCAGGTGATGCCCGTCATGCAGCCCTCTGCCTGGCAGGCCGAAAACAGCCGCTTCAACCGCGTGCAGCAGGCGCTTTTGCACCCTGGCAGCGCGACGGCGGCAGTGACGGCGGCAGTGACGGATCGGTCGGGTAAGGCGGATAGGACGGACATGGCGGAAGTTGCCGACAGGGCGCAGGGCCAATGAAGCCCGGCAGCGACAGGGCGCAGCACGAGGGCGCACAGAGCCTGCCGGTGCGCGGTGTGCGCGCGGGCGCCGCCTTCGAATTGCACGACTGGGTGGCCGACGAAGTGCCGGTGGCGCTGGAATTCAACGGTATCGCGCAGGCCGTGATGCTCGCCACGCCGCTGGACCTGGAGGATTTTGCCTTGGGCTTTTCGCTCAGCGAAGGCCTGCTGAACTCGGCCGACGAGTTGTTCGATGTCGAGGAAACAGCGTCCGAACTGGGCATCACGCTGCACTTGCGCGTGGCCGGCGCAGCTTTCGCGCGGCTGAAGGACCGCCGCCGTTCGATGACTGGCCGCACCGGCTGTGGCCTGTGCGGCACCGAGAGCCTTTCGCAGGTGCATCGCATGCTGCCGCCGCTGCCCACGCCACCCGATGCGCCGCTGCTGCAACTTCAGGCGATCAGCCGTGCGATGGCGCAGTTCCATGCGCTGCAGACCCTGCAGCAGGCCACCGGTGCCGTGCATGCCGCGGCCTGGTGCTCGGCCGCGGGCGAGGTGCAGTGGCTGCGAGAAGACGTGGGCCGCCACAACGCGCTGGACAAGTTGATCGGCGCACTGGCGCGTGCCGGTGTGGACGCCTCCACTGGCTTCATCGCCGTCACCAGCCGCGCCAGTTTCGAGATGGTGCAGAAGGCGGTATCGGCCCGTGTGCCGCTGCTGGCGGCGGTCTCGGCACCGACATCGCTGGCCGTGAAGACCGCGGCGCTGTCGCGTCTGACGCTGGTGGGTTTCGTGCGTCAGCAGGACCTGGTGGTCTATGCCCACCCCGAGCGCCTGGCGCTCGATGGCCTGCCGGAGGGCCTGCATGCACACTGACATGCTGGTGCGCATGGCGAATCAGATCGGCGACTTCTTCGTCGCCATGCCCGACCGAGAAGAAGCGCTGGAGGGCATCGCCATGCACCTGAAGAAGTTCTGGGAGCCGCGCATGCGGCGCGAGTTTCTCGCGCATGTCGACGCAGAAGACGGTGCCGGACTGAATGCGGTGGTGGCCGAGGCGATAACGCGCCATCGGGCACTGTTGAGATGAAGCGCTGCGCCTGCCGCCTGTGAGCCGACGAGGATTACCAGCTTTGGTTCCGACGGCGGCCTGCGGCGGGAGACAGTTGGCCGGCAGCACTCGGCCATGGGAAGTCACTCGACCACTTGGCTCGAAGCGGTCATTGGCACTGAGGGGGGGATTACGCACGCACAACGTCCTGCTCCGAAGCCTGGTTCGAAAAAGCCATTCCTCGGCGGTCACGGCGACCTGGGTACACCACTCGGCATCGGTCGAAGTAGAGAACGGATCTGAGCGGCAAAGCTGGTGACTTCAATCGGCTTCGACACATAGCCATCGCATCCGGCGGCTCGCATCTTCAGTTCGTCGCCGCGCATGGCAAACGCGGTAAACGCCACGATCACGATGTGCTGGGTTGACGGATCGGCTTTGATCCGACGCGTCAGCGCGAGACCATCCACGCCGGGCAGCTGGATATCCATCAGGATCAACTCCGGTTCAAAGGCTTCGATCTGTGCAACAGCCTCCAGGGCGTCGGTGGCTGTCTCAACCTCGAAGCCATCAGCGCGCAGGACCGCCCGCGCGAGCGTCACGTTCAACGCGTTGTCGTCGACGATCAGCGCCTTGGGTGCTTTCACTGCGGGTCTCCGTCAACCACCGATGCAAGAGATGGACGCAAGCGTCGAACGCTTTCAAGCAGGTCTTCCATGGCGCCGCCCCCCTTCATCAGAATTGCACGCGCTGAGCGTGCCAGCAACGCGTACTCTTCATCCGTCAGCAGCAGGCTGGTCCAGATGTAGACCGGCACATGCCGCCATGCTGGCAGCCGCTGCAGTCCGTCGAGCACCTGGAATCCATCGAACTCCGGCATCATCAGATCGAGAATGATGGCGTCTGGTCGAAGCTGCTCGATGTTGCGCAGTGCCTCTCGCCCGTCGAGCAGGCACGCGGCATCGATGCCGATGCTTTTGAGCGTCGCGCGCATCAGGTCCAGTGCTTTCTGGTCATCGTCGATGACCAGAACATTGGCGCGGCCGGGGGCCGCCAACTTGAACGGCGCCATCGCAAGCAGTATTTCGTCGCTGCGGATCGGCTTGCAGAGCAGATTGGCGATGGGGAACGCCGCTGAGCTTTCCTCCGCTGGCATGGTCACACCGACGACGGGCGTCGCATGGCTGGCACCCTGGCTGCGAATGTCGGCCAGCAGGTCAAGACCACGCTGGCTGGGCACACTGAGGTCGAGGGTCAACGCGGCGTAGGGGCGGTTGCGCGCTTGGCGCAAGGCATCGTCTCTGCTCGCCGCTGCATCTACGACAAAGCCGACTTCGGCGAACGCGTCCACCAGCCGCGCTTGGTTGTGTTGATCCTCTTCGATCACCAGCACGCGTTCGTGCGACCTGACTGTATCGCTCGGCGACTCTGCGTGACTCGCGTCGGCTCCATGAACCCGGTTCAGCACGATGTGGAACACGCTTCCCACGCCCAGCGTACTGCGCACGCCGACGCTGCCGCCCTGCGCTTCCACCAGCCGCCGTGTCAGTGCGAGACCCAGTCCGGTGCCCTGGTGCTGCTTGGTGTAACCGGCGTCGAGTTGCTGGAATTCTGTGAACAGGCGGGGCAGATCGGCAGCGGAAATGCCGATGCCTGTGTCCTCGACCTCAATGCGGACGTGGTGCGGCCCCTGGGCGAAAGCCCGGACGGTCACTTTGCCGCCGTCAGCGGTGAACTTGATCGCATTCGAGAGATAGTTGTACAGCACCTGCTTCAGCCGCGAGGCATCGAGTTCGAGTGCCGTGATGGCCGGGTCGACCTCTGCGGTGATGGCGATGCGTTTGCGCTGCAACTCCGTGTGCAAAATCGCCTTTACCTCCTTCAGCAAGGTTGGCAGGTCAACGGGCTCGGGGAAGAAATCAAACTTGCCGGACTCGACCTTCGACAAGTCGAGCACGTCGTTGATCAGCTGCAGCAGGTGGCGCCCGCTGGTGCCGATGTGGCCCAGGAATTCTTGATGCTGCGGCGAGTCAGGCTTGACAACGCCCGAATGCAGCAAGTCCGAGAAACCAATGACGGCATTGAGCGGCGTGCGCAACTCGTGCGACATGTTGGCCAGGAACTGGCTTTTCAGCCGATTGGCCTCTTGAATCTGGCGGTTTTCAGCCTCCAGTCGAAGCGCCTTCACGCGCGCCTCTTCGGCATCGTGCTGCTCGGTGATATCTCTGACCAGGCCCAACATGCGTGTCGGCTGGCCATCATCATCAAATTCAAACCGGCCGGTGCCTGAGATCCATGCGGTCGTGCCGTCTGACCGTACCACCCGATAGTCATGCTGAAACAGGCCGCGAGAGGCAGAAGACGACGCAACCTTGGCAGCAATGCCTGGCGCATCGTCCGGATGCACCCGCTGCGCGAAAGCAGAGTAGCTGCCGTCGAATTCGTGCTCCTCGTAGCCCCAAAGGACTGCATGTCGTCGCGTCCAGGTGATTCGGTTGCTGGTCATGTCCCAATCAAATGTGCCCATCTCGGCAGATTCGATGGCCAGGCGCAAACGCTCCTCGCTGTCGCGCAGCGCTGCCGCGTCCTGCTTCTGGCGGCTGATGTCCCGGGCGATCTTCGATGCGCCGATCAACTGACCGCGGCTGTCGCGAATGGGCGAGATGCTGACCGACACGTCCAGCAATCGCTTGTCCTTGGTGAGTCGCTGGGTGTCGAAGGCAGGGACCCTTTCACCGCGGCTGAGATCCGCCAGCACTCCAACCTCTTCGTTGTGCCGATCGGCTGGAATGAGCATGTACACGGATTGCCCGATCACCTCTTCGGCCCGGTACCCGAACATCGATTCGGCGGCGCTGTTCCAGGTCGTGATCTTGCCGTCCATGGTCTTGCTGATGATCGCGTCGCTGGAGGACTCGACAACCGCCACCAGCCGCGCCGATTCGGCTTCGGCGCGCACGGTCTGCGTCATGTCGCGCAGCACCATGGCGATGCCACGCACCGTGCCGTCGTCCTGGCGGGTCAGTGCCGTCTGCGCTTCCACGGGCGTGCGTCGGCCGTCGCGCGAAATGGCAACGGTCCGATGAACAGTGTCGATCGTGAAGCCCTGCTCGATCACCACATCAACAGGGTTTTTGCTCGTGTAGGCCGGCGGGCGATTTTCATGTTCAAACACTTGCCAGAAACTCTGGCCTTCGGCATGCGCCTGCGACCAGCCGGTCAGGCGCTCGGCAACGTCATTCATGCGGGTGACGCGGCCCTCGCGATCAGTCGCGATGAAGCCCGCGCCGATGCTGGCCAGCGTGACCGCCAAGTTCTGCTGGATCTCACCCAGGTTGTCTTCGGCCTGGCGGCGTCTTTTGATTTCGGCTTCGAGCGACGCGATGACCGACTGCAAGCGGGCCACGGAGGGAACCGCCAAGGCCTTGGGCATCAGCGGCCAGAGTGCGACCGCCGTGGCGAGAGATATGCCGGCTGTCACAGCCTTGCTCAGCGCCTGCAAGCCATAGTCGGGCTGCCAGATGGTCCACACGTCCATCATGTGGGTGATGCCACAGGCCAGGATGAAAGCGCTGAAGAGCCACGCCACGCCGTTGTTCGCCTGATCGCCGCGTTTGCGCACGAAACTGACGATGGCCACTGGAATGGACATGTAGGCGGCGGCAATCACCAAGTCCGACAAGACCATGGTCCAGAGCACACCGGGTGTCCAGGTGAAGCAGTACCCGTGCGGCAGGAAGCCGTTGCGGCCGAAGAACGATGCCAGGGAGTCCATCGAGTCATCTTCCTACTCTCAAAGCAGGGCGCCGGGATCGCCAGAGACGACCGGGAAAGCCGCAAAGCCCCCACGTCTTGTACAGAGAATAGCAGGCGGCGTCGAGCAGGCTTTCCTGGAGCCGGCGGCTGGTTACCGAGCGGGCTAGTCGCTGGTTGCCCCTCTGCGCAAGATTGCGATCACGAGCGCCTGATCCAGTGGCTTGCCAAACAGCTGCACGTCGGGCGGAAGTCGTCCCACTACCGCCAGTTCCTGTGCCGAGCTTGCCGATACGGCAATCAATGTTTGTGGCCGCATGAACTCGCTGGTCATCATCTGGCGGACCGTCTCGACACCGTCCATGTGAGGCATGCGGAAGTCGGTGGTCGAGAAGGTCCACGACCTGACCGATCTGAAGACCGCAAAAGATCTCGGAGAAGGTGGCAAAGTTGAACCGCGCGCTGCGTGACTGGGCGAACTATTGCATTGTGGGCACGACCAGCGTCGCATACCGCGCACTCGACAACTACACCGCACCGCGGTTGCGCCGGAGGCTGCGCAACAAGTAGAAGCTCAGGCGACGCGGGGGCGGGAGTTATCCACTCTCGCATCTCTAAGTGCACTTCGGGCTCGTACGCCTGGCCAACTTGAGGCGTGGCGGATTGTGGGCGAAGGCGTGAAGTCTTGTCCGAGAGCCGGATGCGGGAAATCTGCACGTCCAGTTCGATGAGGGGAATATGGAAACGGAGCTACGGCGACGTTGCTCGGGTACCGCCAAACGAAAGGGGCGGCAACAGACAAACCAGACTTACCTCCATTGCGCCACATTCTGACTCTACCGATTGCCGCCGACCGTGCGCGCTGGTCGAGTGACCGGTGGACCCGCGCAGCGGACATACGAAAAGTCCCTTGGCTTGAGCCTGGACGGCACAGGAGAGCAGATGTCAAAAGTGCAGAACAGTTCGGCGCACCCCACCCGTACGCCTACAACCAGCGCTTGCGCCGCCGGTACGACTTCATGTCACGAAAGCTCTTGCGCCCTTCCTTCGACAGGCCGAGGTAGAACTCCTTGACGTCGGCGTTCTCGGCCAGCGCCTTGGCCGGGCCGTCCATCATGATGCGGCCGCTTTCCAGGATGTAGCCGTAGTCTGCGTACTTCAGCGCCACGTTGGTGTTCTGCTCGGCCAGCAGGATGCTGACGCCTTCTTTCTGGTTCAGGTCGCGCACGATCTCGAAGATCTCGGCCACGATCTGCGGCGCCAGGCCCATCGAGGGCTCATCCAGCAGCAGCATGCTGGGCTTGGCCATCATCGCCCGTCCAATGGCCACCATCTGCTGTTCGCCGCCCGAGGTGTAGCCGGCCAGGCTGGTGCGGCGCATCTTCAGGCGCGGAAAGTACGCGTAGATGCGTTCCAGCTCTTGCAGCACCTGGGCGTGCCTGATCGGCCGCGCGTAGGCGCCTGTGATCAGGTTGTCTTCCACGCTCAGGTGGCCGAAGCAGTGCCGGCCCTCCATCACCTGCACCATGCCCATGCCGACCATCTCGCCAGGGCTCAGCG
>JBBSCV010000065.1:0-14013 GCA_038249925.1 Burkholderiales bacterium | reverse complement strand
GCTCGAGTACGCCGAACGCATCTTCAAGCAGATCGAAGGTTTCGGCGAATACGGTTTCCCTGAAAGCCACGCTGCCAGTTTTGCCCTGCTGGTCTACGCCAGCGCCTGGTTGAAGTGCCACCACCCCGATGCCTTTCTCGCTGCGCTGTTGAACAGCCAGCCCATGGGTTTTTATGCCCCCGCGCAACTGGTGCGTGATGCGCGCGGGCACCACGTCACGGTGCTGCCGGTGGACGTGCGCGCCAGCGTGTGGGGCACCGTGCTGGAAGCCGGTACACCGGCTGGGTCGACAACCCCAGGCTGCCGGCTGCTGCAGCCGGTGCGCCTGGGCTTCAGCCGCATTAGCGGCTTCGAGCAGGCTGCCGCCGAGCGCCTGGTGGCGGCCCGCGAAGCCGCGCCTTTCAGCAGCGCCGAAGACCTGGCGCGCCGGGCCGGGCTGGATGCGCGCCAGCTGGCGCTGCTGGCCGAGGCCGACGCGCTGCGCCCACTGGCCGGCCATCGCCATGAAGCCGCCTGGGCCGTGGCCGGCGTGGACACGCGCGCCACGCCGCTGCTGCGTGGCACGCGCACGCAAGAGGCCGCAGCCGCCTTGCCCGCGCCCAGCGCCGCTGCCACCGTGCTGGCTGATTACCGCCGTCTGGGCCTGAGCCTCACGCAGCACCCGGTGGCCTTGTTGCGGCCGCAGCTGGCGGCCTTCAAGGTGCTGCCGGCCGAGGTGCTGCAGCACTTTCCGCCCGGCCGGCTGGCACGCGCCAGCGGCATCGTCACCCACCGCCAGCGGCCCGAAACCGCGCACGGCGTCGTCTTCGTCACGCTGGAAGACGACACCGGCGCCGTTAACGTCATCGTCTGGCCGCAGGTCGCCGAGACACAACGCCGCGCCTTGCTGGGCGCTTCGCTGTTGACGGTCTACGGCATCTGGCAATGCCACGGTGAGCCGGGGTACGAGGTGCGCCATCTGGTGGCCAAGACGCTGATCGACCATACGCCGCTCTTGCAGGGCCTGGCCACGCACAGCCGCAACTTCCGCTGAGTGCGGCAAGCCACCATGGCTTTGGCCACTGGCGCGGGAATGGCGTGGCCGCAAGGCGACAATGTGCCGCATGCACCACACCCTTGAATGGCTGCCGGCCGAGGGCCGCGTCGAACAACTGCTGCTGCTGTTGCATGGTTTCGCTGGCAGCGGTGCCGACATGGCGCCACTGGCGCAGGCCCTGCGCACCGCCTTTCCGCAAGCTGCCGTGCTGGCACCTGATGCGCCGCATGCCGGCAAGCCAGTCCACGGCGCTGCCGCTGCGCGCGCTTGCCAGTGGTACGAGGTATCCGACCTGACACCGGAAAACTGGCCCGCTCGCGTTCAGGCCGAGCTGCCCGACCTGCGCACCTGGGTTCAGGCGCAGCAGCAGCGCCTGGGCGTCGAGCCTGCGGCCACCGCGCTGGCCGGCTTCAGCCAGGGTGCGGTGCTGGCGCTGGCGCTGGTGATGCAGCACGACGGCATCGCAGGCCGCGTGCTGGCCTTTGGCGGCTGCCTGATGCAGGTGCCCGAGGCCGCGCCTCGGCACACGACCTTGCACCTTTTTCACGGCGCCGATGACGAGGTCATTCCGGCCGAAGGCTCACGCCAGGCGCTGCAGGCGCTGGCCGAGGTGCAGGGCGACGCCACGCTCGATATCGCACAGGGTGTGGGCCATGTCTTGCACCCGGCGCTGATCAACTGCGCGCTGCAGCGCCTGCAGACCCACATCCCCGCGCGCACCTGGCGCGCCGCTCTCGGCTCGGCCGGGTGCTGAACACTGACACTTCCCGCCCATGCTCTTCCTGCTGTCCCCCGCCAAGACCCTGGACTACGACACGCCGGTGCCTGCGCCGCTGCGCCGCAAAGCCAGCGAGCCGGTCTTCGCCGAACGTGCCGCCGAACTCATCACCGTGTTGCGCCGCCACAGCGCCACGCAGGTGGCCGAGTTGATGGGTCTGTCGGAGAAACTGGCCGCCTTGAACGTGGCGCGTTACGCCGCCTGGCAGCCGCAAGCCACGCCCGCCAACAGCAAGCCCGCAGTGCTGGCTTTCGCCGGTGACGTGTACGACGGGCTGCAGGCCGCAAGCCTCAGCACTGCCGACCTCACCTGGGCACAGCGGCACGTGGTCGTCCTCTCAGGCCTGTACGGCGCGCTGCGCGTGCTGGACCGTCTGCAGCCCTACCGCCTGGAGATGGGCACGGCGCTGAAGACCGCCGCCGCCAAAGATCTCTACGGCTACTGGGGCGACACCGTGGCCGAATACCTGAACACCCTGCAGGCCGACGAAGCTGCGCCGGTCATCGTGAACCTGGCATCGCAGGAATACTCGCGTGTGGCCTTGCGCCCGGCGTTGCGCGCGCGCGTGGTCGAGTGCGTGTTCGAAGAGGTTCGTGATGGCGAGCCGCGCATCATCAGCTTCTTCGCCAAGAAGGCACGCGGCCTGATGGCACGCTACGCGGTGCAGCAGCGTGTGCGCAGCGTGAAGGCGCTGCAGGCTTTCGACGCCGAGGGCTACGCCTACGAGCGCCAGGCCTCCACGCCCGACCGTCTGGTTTTCCGCCGTGTCGGTATTGACGCGGGCTGAGTGAACGCATGGTGAGTGAGCGCCGGCTGAGTAAAAATAGCGGCATGGCAAGCACCCTGCAGAGCATCACCCCCGAACTGCGCCAGTGGATCGTCGCTCAGGCCGAAGCCGGCTGCCGCCCCGACGACGTGCTGGAGGCGATGAAGACCAGCGGCTGGGAGGAAGACGTGGCCATCGAGGCGATGGAGGTCACGCTGCGCGAGCGGCTGGAGCAGTTGCCGCCACGGCAGCCCGGCGCACTGCAACCGCTGCAGCCGCAGCAGCCGCAGCAGCCGGCCAAGCCACTGCCCGAGCCGTCTCTGGAAGGTCAGACCACGCTGTTGCTGGCCGATGGTCACCGCGTGAAGGTGCTGACGACGATGAAGCACCCGCGCGTGGTCGTCTTCGGCGGGCTTCTGACGGATGCCGAATGCGACACCCTGATGGCGCAGGCCGCGCCGCGGCTGCTGCGTTCGGAGACGGTGGACAACAGCACCGGCGACAGCGAAGTGAACGAGGCGCGCACCAGCGAAGGCATGTTCTTCGAGCGGGGTGAATCGCCACTCATCCAGACCCTGGAAATGCGCATTGCCGAACTGTTGCGCTGGCCGCTGGAGAACGGCGAAGGCCTGCAGATCCTGCGCTACCGGCCGGGCGCGGAGTACAAGCCGCACCACGACTACTTCGACCCCGTGCACCCAGGCACGCCGCGCATCCTGGAGCGCGGCGGCCAGCGTGTGGGTACGCTGGTGATGTACCTCAATACGCCCGATGGCGGCGGCGCCACGACCTTTCCCGATGTCGGCCTGGAGGTGGCCCCGGTGCGTGGCAACGCCGTCTTCTTCAGCTACGACCGGGCCCATGTCGGCACCAAGACGCTGCACGGCGGCGCGCCGGTGACGGCAGGTGAGAAGTGGGTGGCGACGAAGTGGTTGCGCGAAGGCGTGTTCGTCTGATGTCGCGCTGAGGCGCCGGCGTTTCAGGGTTTCAGGGTTTCCAGGGTTTCGGGGTTTCAGGGCGTCGGCGCATCAGCGCTTCAGCTCAACAACGCGGCCACGGCCAGCGCCGCGCCAGTGGAGGCCGCGAGCGACAGCGCCATCCAGGCCCCGAAGCGCGGCCCGCCGGCGACGAACGCCGTCAGCGTGCGCGTGCCCGCATTGGCCGAAACGGCCACCAGCACACCAAGGCGCAGCGATGCCGCGTCGACCTCGCCTTGCGTGAATAGCGCCGCCAGCGCTGCCACGGGGGCGTGCGCGTCGGCCAGCGCGGCCAGAGCGGTGCCGGTCATCAACCCGGCCTGGCCGAAGCTGCGTTGCGCCCAGGTCACGGCTGCGGCCACTGCGCCCAGCAGCGCGGCCACCAGCAGGGCCTCGCGCAGGCGCAAGGGACTGTGTTCGCCGGCCGGCGAGGCCGTGGCTGCAGGCGCACGCCACCACGCCAGGGCGGCGCTGGCCAGCGCGGTGGCGGCACCGGCCAGGGCGCAGGGCAACACGCCTGGCAGGGCGCCCGGCGCCAGCGTGGCCACCAGCAGCAACACCTGCAGCCAGGTGGCCGTGGTGCTGAACATCGCACCGGCCAGACAGGCGCCGCGCTGTGCAGGCTCGGCCCGCGCGCGCGCGCCCATCGAGGCGATGGTGGCCGTGCTGGAAACGAAGCCCGAGAACAACCCCGACAACGCCAACCCCGCGCGCGCGCCCAGCACCCGCCACGCCACATGGCCTGCGCCCTGCAGCGCCAGGATCAGCACCGCCGTCAGCAGCAGCGTGCGCGGCGCCATGCCGCCCAGCCAGGGTTGGGGCGCGGCCGGCGCCAGCGGCATCAGCACCAGCGCCAACGCGGCCAGCAGCAGGGCGTCGTGCAATTCGGCCTGGGTCAGCACTTGGGTGGCGAAGCGGTGCAACCGCTCGCGCGCGGCCAACAGCGCGGCCACCACGGCGGCTGCACCGGCGCCCAGGGCTGGCTGCTGCACGGCCAGCACGCCCACCAGATAGGTGATGAACAGGGCCAGCTCGGTGGTCAGGCCGGGGTCGGGCGCCGGCTGGCCGGGTTGCCGTTCGCGGCTTTTCCAGTAGGCCACCGCCGACAGCAGCACCACCAGCAGCGCGCCGGCCGCCACCAGCAGCGGCTGGCCCAACGCCTGCGCGATGCCACCCCCCAGGGCCGCCAGCGTGAAGCTGCGGATGCCGGCGGCGCCGCGCTGCGCGCCCTGGCCCTTGCGCCGTTCCCGTTCAAGCCCGATCAGAAGTCCGCTGCCGCAAGCCGCAGCCAGACCCAGCGCGTGGGCGGGCCAGTCGGCCGCGATCATGGCGTGACGCCGGTGCGCTGCGTCAGAACGACGCGCATTCGCCCAGCGCGGGCACGCTGGCGCGCCAGCCCAGCTGGTTCTGCAGCGCGAAGCGCAGGCTGTCGGTGGCGTCGGGCTCGCCGTGCACCACGAAGGTCTGCTGCGGCGGCTTGGGCATCTGGCGCAGCCAGGCCAGCAACTCGTTGCGGTCGGCGTGGCCCGAGAAGCCTTCGAGCTGTTGCACCTCGGCGCGCACTGGCACCATGTCGCCGTGGATCTTCAGTTCACGCTCGCCCGCCATCAGCTTGGCGCCGCGCGTGCCGCTCACCTGGAAACCCGCCAGCACGATGCTGTGCCTGGCTTCCGGCGCCATCGCCTTCAAGTGGTGCAGCACACGCCCGCCGGTGGCCATGCCGCTGGCCGAGATGACGACAGCCGGGTAGCGCGCCGCCGACAGCCGCATCGACTGCTGCACCGTTGTGACCATGCGCACGCCGTCGCACAGGCTCTGCACCTCGCGCTTGGGCATGCGCAGCAGCGAACCGAAGCGCAGGTACAAGGCCGTGGCCTCCACGGCCATCGGGCTGTCCAGGAAGATGGGCAACTGCGCGGGGATGGCGCCCGCCGCCTTCAGCCGCTGCAGCACCAGCAGCAAGGCCTGCGCGCGGCCCACCGCGAAGCTGGGCATCAGCACCGAGCCACCGCGCTGCACGGTGCGGTTGATGATCTCGGCCAGGCGTTGCGGGCTGTCTTCCGGCGGGTGCACGCGGTTGCCGTAGGTGGCTTCCACCAGCAGCACGTCGGCCGCGCGCGGCGGTTGTGGCGGCGGCATCAGCAGGTCGGCGCCGCGCCCCACGTCGCCAGAAAAGCCAAGCGTCAGATGGCCGTCTTCCAGGTTCACCGCGCAGGCGCCCAAAAGGTGGCCCACGGGCGTCAGGCGCAACGTGATGCGGTTCAGTTTCAGCGCCCGGCCCGGCACCAGCGGCACCATCTGGTCCAGTGCGCGCAGCGCATCGGCGCGCGTGTAAAGCGGCAGCGCCTTCTCGTGGCGGCTGTAGCCGTAGCGGTTGGCGCGGCGCGCGTCTTCTTCCTGCAGATGGGCGCTGTCCAGCAGCAGCACCTGGGCCAGTGCACAGGTGGCGGGGCTGGCGTAGATGGGCCCGCGAAAGCCATGCTTCACCAGGGCCGGCAGCCAGCCGCTGTGGTCGAGGTGGGCGTGGCTCAAGACCACGGCGTCCAGGTTCTTCAGCAGTTCGGGCATCACCCAATTGCGTTCGCGGTGCAGCTTCCAGCCCTGGAACATGCCGCAGTCGAGCAGGATGCGCTGCTCGGCAGTTTCCACCAGGTGGCGCGAGCCGGTGACGCCATCGGCGGCGCCCAGGAAATGGACCTTCATGGTGTTCTCCC
This sequence comes from Burkholderiales bacterium, assembly GCA_038249925.1. Classification (GTDB taxonomy): domain Bacteria; phylum Pseudomonadota; class Gammaproteobacteria; order Burkholderiales; family Burkholderiaceae_C; genus Rubrivivax. The sequence continues at coordinate 7,742 of JBBSCV010000065.1, read as the reverse complement.
CAACTGGTGCAGCACGGCGTTGTTCAGCACCTGCACGCCGGGCCTGGCCTGCGCCAGAGACACCATCAGCGCCCGCGCGACTGTGTCGCCAGCGATGGGGCGCCAGGCTGCCGGCACCAGCATAGTCAGCGGCGCCAAAAAGCGCTGCGCCAAGTGTTCGAAACGGCGTGGCGGCTGGCCGAGCGCGGCGCGGTCGCCCGTCAGCAGCGAAGGCTGCGCGATCAGCAGGCTGGCGAAGCCCAAAGCCGACAAGGCGGCTTCCATCTCTCCCTTGACGCGGCTGTAGAAGTTGCCCGATCGGGCGTCGGCGCCCAGCGCCGAAACCACCGCAAAACGCGTCGCGCCAGCCGCCTGCGCCGCGCGTGCGAAGGCCAGCACGGCGTCGAAGTCGACCGCGCGGAAGGCAGCCTGCGAACCGGCCACGGCGATGGTGGTGCCCAAGGCGCACAGCGCGGCTTCGCTGTGCGGCAGCGGGGGCAGGGCGCCGAAATCGACGACGTGCACCTGCTCGTGCGCGCCGACGGCCGGCGCCGGGCGGCGTACCAGCCGATGCAGCGTGCCCGGCCCGCGCCACTGCGCCGCCACGGCATGGCCGATGAGCCCGGTGGCGCCGGCCAGCAACAGGTTCATGGGCGGCTCGCTGCGGGCTGCGTCAGCTTTCACGCCGGGCCCCAGCGGACATGGAGAACTGGGCGACCGAAACGAAGGCCGCATCGTGCTGCGGGAAGCGAGAGCTTGTCAGGGCGAAGTGGCGCGTCATGTGGCGGCGAGCGTAGCGCACCCCGCAGCGCGGCAGCCAGCAACAAGGGAGCAGCGTGTTCCCCATCGCCTGCGGCGTGTCGCAGCAGCCTTCAGCGAAAGTGCTGCAGCAGCCGGTCGAGCGCCATCGTGAAGGGCTGCTGCATCAGCGGCAGCGTCATCACCAGGCCGATGAGGCCCACGCCCAGCGTGACGGGGAAGCCGATGGCGAAGATGTTGATCTGCGGCGCCACGCGCGAGATGGTGCCCAGCACGAGGTTGATGAAGAGCAGCATGGTCACCAGCGGCAGCGCGATCCACAGGCCGGTGCTGAAGATCTCTGCACCCCACTTCTGGGGCTGCATCTCGCGCAGGAAGGCAAACGGCTCGGGGCCGACCGGGAAGGCCGTGAAGCTGTGCGCCAGCGCGCCGATGACGAGCAGGTGGCCATTCATGACGACAAAGAGCCAGGCCACCATGGTGCCGAAGAAGCGGCTCGTGGCGGTGGCGGTGCTGGCCGACAGCGGGTCGAAGAAGCCGGCGAAGTTCAGCCCCATCTGCAGGCCGATGATCTCGCCGGCGAATTCCACCGCTGTGAAGACGATGCGCACCGCGAAACCCAGGCTCAGGCCGATGACCACCTGCTGCGCGATGAGCAACAGCATCGGCGGCGCGCTGAGCGACAGCGCCGCAATGTCGGGCGCCAGCGGCGGCAGCGTGCCTTGCGCGGCAATGGCCACGAACACCGCCAGCCCCACGCGCACCCGCATCGGCACCGTTCGCGTGCCCAGTATCGGCATGGCCTGGAACATGGCCATGGCGCGCAGAAAGGGCCACAGCAGCGGCGTCAGCCAACCGACGATCTGGGCTTCGGTGAAGGTGATCAAAGCGCTCGCCCGTCAGCCGCTCAGCCGGTCAGCCGACAGCGCTCGGTATCGCCTGCAGCGTGGCCTGGATGAATTCGACCAGCGTCGTCAACATCCACGGCCCGGCAATGGCCAGCACCAGCACCGCGGCAATGATCTTGGGCACGAAGCTCAGCGTGGCCTCGTTGATCTGCGTGGCGGCCTGGAAGATGCTGACCACCAGGCCCACCACCAGCACCACCAGCAGCACGGGTGCGCTCACCAGCAGCAGCAGCATCAGGCCGTTCTGGCCCGTCGTCAGGACCTGTTGCGCTTCCATCGTTCTTCTCTAGGTGGCGAACGATGCGGCCAACGAACCCAGCAGCAGGTTCCAGCCGTCGGCCAGCACGAACAGCATCAGCTTGAAGGGCAGCGCCACCAGCACCGGGCTCAGCATCATCATGCCCAGGCTCATCAGCATGCTGGCCACGATCATGTCGATGACCAGGAAGGGAATGAAGATCATGAAGCCGATCTGGAAGGCGCTCTTCAGCTCGCTCGTCACGAAGGCCGGCACCAGCACGGTGAGCGGCACGTCTTCGCCCTTCACGTCGGCGGGCAGCTTGGCCAGGCGCGCAAAGAGCATCACGTCGCTCTGGCGGGTCTGCTTCAGCATCCACTCGCGGATGGGCACCACGCCTTCCTTCAGCGCCTCGTCCACCGCCATCTGGCCAGCGGCATAGGGCGCGTAGGCGCGTTCGTAGACCTTGTCGAAGGTCGGGCCCATCACGAAGAAGGTGAGAAAGAGGCTCAGGCCGACGATCACCTGGTTGGGCGGCGCGGCCTGCGTGCCCAGCGCCTGGCGCAAGAGGCTCAGCACGATGACGATGCGCGTGAAGGCCGTCATCAGCAGCAGCACGGCAGGCAGGAAGCTCAAGGCGCTGAAGAAGAGCAGCGTCTGGATCGGCACCGAGTAACTGGTGCCGCCCGGGCCCTGGCCGATGATCAGCGGCAAGGTGCCGCCTTGTTGCTGCTGCGCCAGCGCGCTGCCTGCCAGCAGCAACAGGCTGGTGGCCAGCGCGGCCTTCGCCAGAAGGAGTTTGTCAGTTCGCACGGCTGTCGGGTCCGTTGGGGCCGCCGCGCAGGCGCGACAGCAGTTGGGCGAAGGTGGCCGCGGGCGGTGCGGGCTGGGTGTTGTCGTTGCCGTCAGGTGCCAGGCCTTGCGCGGCCATCGTGTGCAGCGTGCGCACGCCCTGGGCCGAGACGCCCAGCACCAGCCACAGCCGTTCGTCGCCCTGGCCCACTTCCACGGTGACGATCTTCTGCTGCGCCGACAGCGGCAGCACCGCCACCGTGCGCGGTGTGCCGGCCCGCCCGCCGGCACCGCCCAGGGGCGTGCGCTTCAGCAGCCACAGCGTCAGCGGAATCATCGCGATGACCGCCACGAACCACAGCAACGAAGTGACGTTCAATGGCATGTTCACCCCTTGGAAAGACGGCGCATGCGCTCGCTGGGGGTCACGATGTCCGTCAGGCGGATGCCGAACTTGTCGTTCACCACCACCACCTCGCCCTGCGCGATGAGATAGCCGTTGACTAGCACGTCCATCGGTTCGCCGGCCATCGTTTCCAGCTCCACCACCGAGCCCTGCGCCAGCTGCAGGATGTGCTTGATGGGAATGCGCGTGCGGCCCAGCTCGACCGTGAGCTGGACGGGGATGTCCAGGATCATGTTGATGTCGTGGCCGGTGCCCGTCATCACCGGCTGCGCGGGCTGGAAGCTGGCGAATTGCGCCGGGGCCACGGTCTCGCTCGGGCCGGCGACTTCGCTTGCCACCTCGTTGCCGGCGGGCTTGCTCTCGGACAGCGCAGCCGCCCATTCGGCGGCCATCTTGTCCTCTTCGGACATCTGCGGTTCGGCTTCCGACATCTCAGTGCTCTCCGATCCAGGTCAAGTTGGAGCCGGTCAAGAGCTTGTCGATCTTGATGGCGTACCTGTTGTTGGTGGTGCCGTAGTGCGCGTCGAACACCGGCACGCCCGAGACCTTGGCCTGAATCAGCGGGTCGAGGTCGAGCTCGATGAAGTCACCGGGCTTGAACGACAGCAGTTGCTCCACCGTGGCCGGCGCGCGTGCCAGCTCGGCCACCAATTCCACCTCGGCGGCCTGAATCTGGTGCTTCAGCAGGTTCACCCAGCGGCGGTCGGGTTCTGCGCTGTCGCCCTGGATGGTGCTGTAGAGCGTGTCGCGTATGGGCTCCAGCGTGCTGTAGGGCACGCAGAAGTGCACCGAGCCGGTGGTCTCGCCGATTTCCAGCGTGAAGTTCGTGGCCACCACGATTTCACTCGGCGTGGCGATGTTCGCGAACTGCGGCTGCATCTCGCTGCGCTGGTATTCCAGCTCTACCGGGTAGATGCCGGTCCAGGCCTTCTTGTATTCGGCGGTGATGACTTCCACCAGGCGCAATATCACGCGCAGTTCGGTCGGGCTGAAGTCGCGGCCTTCGATGCGCGTGTGGTACTTGCCGATGCCGCCATACAGCGCGTCGATCACCGCGAACACCAGGCTCGGGTCGCAGACGATGAGCCCGTTGCCGCGCAGCGGCTTCACGTTGACGATGTTGAAGTTGGTGGGCACCACGATTTCGCGCAGGAAGGCGCTGAACTTCTGCACCTTGATGCCGCCGATGGCCACTTCCGGGCTCTTGCGGATGAAGTTGAAGAGGCCGATCCGGATGTTGCGCGCGAAGCGCTCGTTGATGACCTCCATCGTCGGCATGCGGCCGCGCACGATGCGTTCCTGGCTCGCCAGGTCGTAGTCGCGCACGCCGCTGGTGGGTGCGTCTTCCTGCTCGAGCTTCTGGCTCTCGCCGGTGATGCCCTGCAGCAGGGCATCCACCTCGTCTTGCGAAAGAATCTGCTGGTTCATGCGCTCAGCCGGGGTGGTGTCACTGGATGATGAAGTTCGAGAAATGCACGGCCTTCACCGGCAGTTCGGCCGCCTCGGCCTTCTTCTTTTTCTTCTTTGTCTTGGCCGGCGCTTCATCTTCCTCCGCAATCGCTTCTTCTTCGGCTTCGACCTCGTAGCCCAGCGCGCGCGAGGTCTCGCGCATGACCTTGGCGGCCAGCAGCGCCTTGCCTTCGCGGGTTTGCAGGTCTGCCGCGGTGCGGTCGGACAAGGCCATCAGGATGTTGTTGCGGATGGCCGGCATGTAGGCCTTGATCTGGTCGCCGACCTGCAGGCTCACCACCTCCAGCGTGATGCCCACCTGCGCATAGCGCTCGGCATCGCGGTCGGCCAGGTTCACGGTGAAGGGGTCCAGCGGTACGAACACCGGCACCGCCTTGGGGTCGTGCTTGGCCACCGCGGGCTTGGCCGGGCCATCGCTTTCTTCGTCGTGCGCCGGCTTCTTGGTCATCAGCATCACGGCCACGACGGCCAGCACCAGCACGAGCACGGCCGCGCCGCCGATCATGATGATGAGTTTCTTCTTGCCCTTGGCGGGCGCGCCGGCATCGGCGGTGGTGGCGGTGGCCATGGGCTCTCCTGCATCCCGGCTGCCCGGGCCCGCGGTTGCGGCGCCCATCGACCTGTTGCAGGAATTATTGAGATCGGCCCTCGATGCCGAAGCGTCGATAAGCGGCGCTTAAGCCGCCTTTCCCCGGGCGGTCAGGCGACGAGATCGACCATGCCACGGCGCCGCAGGGCAGGGCCTGCGGCGGCAGCCGACAGGGCGTCGGTGCCACCGCCGTTGCCGTCGTTGCGGCCGTCGTTGCGGCCACCGTGGCCACCGCCCTGGCGGTTGTCGGCCTCGGGCTGCGGCTGACGGGGCTGCTCGAAGACACCGCCGCCGCTGAGCGTGAGCCCGGCCTCGCGCAGGCTGCCAGCCAGCATCGGCAGCGCCTGTTCCAGCGCCTGGCGCGTTTGCGCATGTTCGGCCGCGAAGCTCATGCGGGCACTGCCACCGTCGAGCTCGATCTGCACCGTCAACGGCCCCAGCTCCAGCGGGTGCAGCTGCAGCCGCGCATGCTGCACGCCTTCGCGGACGAAGGTGCTCAGCTGGGCCCCCAGTTGCTCGGCAAAGCCGGCCTGGCCGGGCGTGGCGCTCAGGCGCCCCTCGGCCGGCAAGGCGGAGCTGCTGCCCACGGCCGGGCCGCCCGGCACAGCGCCGTGCAGGGCCAGGCTGCCCGGGGCAGCGCCGTCGGCTGGTCGACCCTCGACCGCTGCCAGGCGCTGTTCAGCTGCGGCGAAGGCGGCGCCGAGTGAGCTGGTCGCGCTGGCGGTGCCGCTGGCCGCATCGGCCCCCTGCGCAGCAGCCAGCAGGCCGGCGAAGGATTTGCCGGCCGATGAACGATCGGTTGCGCCGTCAGTGGTCATGACCGCGGCTGCATCCAGCACGCCGTCTGCGCCGATTGCGCCCGCCGCACCGCCAGCGCCCGTGCGGGCCAGTTGGGCTTCGGTGTGGTCGGCGTGGGCGGCGTCTTGCGCCAGGCGCATCAGGCGGCCTTGGCTGCGTGCGCTGCCGGTCTCGGCCGGCGAGAGTGAGCGTTGAATCAAATCCAGGCCGGCCAGCAGCAGGCTGGCGGCGTCGGCTGACGGGGTGCTGTCATCGTCGCCGCTGGCCTCGGCTGCGGCCGCAGCCGCGCTTCGCTCGGCGGTGTTCTCTTCGGCGTCCGTCGCGCCGCTGCGGCGCTCGGTCTTGGCGTTGTCGCGCGGCGGCGTCTTGTTCGTCGGCGCTTGCGGGCGGCTGCCGGCTTGCGCTTGCTGCGCCTTGTTTTCGGGGCTGGAAGCGGCGTTGAAAGCGGCGTTGAAAGCGGGCTTGGAAGGTTCGGCCCGGCGGCGCGCATCGGCGGCTTGCATCAGCTGCGAAAAGCTGCCTGGGCCGGTGGCGTGGGTGGTCGCTTGGAGGGACCCGGGCGCAGACGGCGCGACCAGCAATGTCGGAATCGGTGCCGGGTTCACCGGGGGCAGGGTCATGGCGGCCATGGGGGACTTCCGTCAAAGGGTGGATGTCGGGCGGGGTGGGGCCAGCCTCTCAGCGCAGCGGCGCTGCCTCGGTCACCGTGCGCCAGCCGACCGTGGCGGCATCTTCTGCCCGACGGCGGTGCTGGTGCATCGCGGTTTCGTCGCTGCGGCGCTGATCCTGCCGCGCGGCGAGGGTCGAGGTCTGGGCGCCACGGCGCTCGAGCAGCTTGCGCACCGAGGCCACGCGCGTTTCCTGCGCTACGAGCGCGGTGCGCAGCTGGCTGCAACGGCCTTCGGCATGCTGCACCTGGCCGCCTTGCTGCTGCAGCGCCAGGTCCAGGCGCTGCATGAAGCCTTCATGGCAGCGCAGCAGTTCGATGCTGGTGCTGCGCCCGCCCAGGGCAGGGTGGCGCTGGCGGTACTCGTCGCGATAGACCAGCAGCTGGTCTTCCTGCTGCTGCTGGCGGCGCAGCTGTGCTTCGGCCTGCAGCATGGCACTCAAGGCCTCGTCGCGCTGGCGTTCGGCGTGTTCCAGCAGGGTGTGCAGGGCAGCAGTCATGGGCAGTGGCTTTCAGCGGCTTGAAGCATGGGGTGATCGGGCTGGAATCGGTCCGCGGACATGTTGCAGTCAGGCCGGCGTCATCAGGCGGCACAGTTGCGCGCGGCTCATGTCGAGCGCGGCGCGTTCGTGCATGTCCTGCTGCAGCAGCGCGTTCATCTGCGGCTGCAGCTTCACGGCGGTGTCCAGTTCCTGGTCGTGCCCGGGCTGGTAGGCGCCGAGCTGGATGAGGTCGCGCGCCTTGTTCACCTTCGCCATCAGCTGGCGCATGCGGCGTGCGGCCACCAGATGTTCTTTCGGGGCCACTGCCGTCATCACGCGAGAGATCGATTTCTCGACGTCGATGGCCGGGAAGTGGCCGCTTTCGGCCAACTCGCGGCTGAGCACGATGTGGCCGTCCAGAATGCCGCGCGCGGCGTCGGCGATGGGGTCTTGCGGGTCGTCGCCCTCGCTCAGCACGGTGTAGAAGGCGGTGATGCTGCCCTGGCCGGCAAGGCCGTTGCCGCTGCGTTCCACCAGCTGCGGCAGCTTGGCGAAGCAGCTCGGCGGGTAGCCCTTGGTGGCCGGCGGTTCGCCGATGGCGAGTGCAATTTCTCGCTGCGCCATGGCATAGCGCGTCAGGCTGTCCATCAGCAG
>JBBSCV010000064.1:0-14033 GCA_038249925.1 Burkholderiales bacterium | reverse complement strand
GCGCCGACCCGGCCACGGGTGCCGGCCTCATCGTCACCGAGGCCACGCAGATCAGCCACCAGGGCCAGGGTTATCTCGATACCCCGGGTCTCTTCAACAGCGAACAGGTTGCCGGCTGGCGCCGCGTCACCGACGCGGTTCACGCCCAGGGCGGACGCATCGTCGTGCAACTGTGGCACGTGGGCCGCATCTCGCATGTCTCGCTGCAGCCGAACGGGCAGGCGCCGGTATCCAGCACCGCGACCCGGGCCAAGGGCAAGACCTTCATTGCCGGCGGCTTCGCTGACGTCTCGGCCCCGCGCGCGCTGCGCACCGACGAGATTGCCGGCGTCGTCGAGCAGTACCGCGTCTCGGCCGAGCTGGCCATCGAGGCCGGCTTCGACGGCGTCGAAGTACATGGCGCCAACGGCTACCTGATCGAGCAGTTTTTGCGCGACACCATCAACGACCGCACCGACGCCTATGGCGGCAGCATCGAGAACCGCGCGCGCTTTCTCGTCGAGGTGATGCAGGCCGTGAGCAGCGCCATCGGCGGCGGCCGCACCGGCCTGCGCCTGAGCCCGGTGACGCCCGCCAACGACGCCGGCATCGACAGCCACGTGCAGCAGCTGTTTGACTGCGTCGGCCGGCAGCTCGCGCCGCTGAAGCTGGCCTTCGTGCACGTGGTGGAAGGCGCCACGGGCGGCCCGCGCGACATCGCGCCTTTCGACTACGCGGCGCTGCGCCGGGTCATCGGTGCGCCCTGGATGGTGAACAACGGCTACACGCGCCAGATGGCGCTGGACGTGGTGGACAGCGGCGGCGCCGACCTTGTCGCCTTCGGCAAGGCCTTCATCGCCAACCCCGACCTGGGCCGCCGTTTGCGCGAAGACGCGCCGATGAATGCGCTGAACACCGCGCTGCTGTACGGCGGTGGGCCCGAGGGCTACACCGACTACCCGACGCTGGACGAAGCGGCAGAAGCGGCAGAAGCTGGCTGAAAACCGGCCCGGCAGCCGATTCCCAGCACTTCGGTCATGAGTGTTTTCCACGCCCTGCGTGGAGTCGGACCAACGGGCTTGCCGCCTGGGCTGGAGAGTCGTAGACACCAGTTTGTCGGCTGATGCACGACCTTGCGGTTCTTTGCGGCCAATTGCCGATGCTCTGTGGCCGCTGACAGCCATACCGTGCATTCCGTCATGCCGCAAACGCATGACCTTGCCTGACCCGGCGGTTACGGGCCGATTACATCGGCGCCAGAATGGAAAACCCGCGCGTGTGGGCGTTTTGCCATTGCCAAGATTGGAGAACCCTGTGAACCGTCCCGCCATTGAAGGCCCGCGTCTGAATGTGCCCGCCGATGTGAAGCATGCGCGCCTGGTGGCATGGGTGGCGCAGATGGCAGCGCTGACCGAGGCCGCCGATGTCTACTGGTGCGACGGCAGCGAAGCCGAGTACCAGCGTCTGTGCGAGCAGCTGGTGAGCGCCGGCACGCTGATCAGGCTGAACCCCGCGCTGCGCCCCAACAGCTTCCTGGCGCGCAGCGATGCGACGGACGTGGCGCGCGTCGAAGACCGTACCTTCATCTGCAGCGAGAAGAAGGAAGACGCCGGCCCCACCAACAACTGGATGGCGCCGGCCGAGATGCGCGCGCTGCTGCAGACGGGCCGTTCCGACGGCAGCCCGCCGCTCTTCATGGGCGCGATGAAGGGCCGCACGATGTATGTCGTGCCGTTCTCGATGGGCCCGCTGGGCAGCCACATCTCGCACATCGGCGTCGAACTCAGCGACAGCCCGTATGTCGCGGTCAGCATGCGCACGATGACGCGCATGGGCAAGGGCGCGCTGGACGTGCTGGGCGAAGACGGCGACTTCGTGCCCTGCGTGCACACCGTGGCCGCGCCGCTGCAGGCGGGTCAGAAGGACGTGCCCTGGCCGTGCAACCCCACCAAGTACATCGTGCACTACCCCGAGACGCGCGAGATCTGGAGCTACGGCTCGGGCTACGGCGGCAATGCGCTGCTGGGCAAGAAGTGCTTCGCGCTGCGCATCGCCAGCACCATGGGCCGCCGCGCTGCCGAGGCCGATGGCCGGGGCTGGCTCGCCGAGCACATGCTGATCCTGGGCGTCACCAACCCGCAGGGCAGGAAATACCACGTCGCGGCTGCCTTTCCGAGCGCCTGCGGCAAGACCAACTTCAGCATGCTGGTGCCGCCGGCCGGCTACCAGGGCTGGAAGGTCACCACGATCGGTGACGACATTGCCTGGATCAAGCCCGGCGCCGATGGCCGCCTTTATGCCATCAACCCCGAAGCGGGCTATTTCGGTGTGGCCCCGGGCACCAACGAGCTGACCAACCCGAACTGCCTGGCCTCGCTGAAACACGACACCATTTTCACCAACGTGGCGCTCACCGATGAAGGCGACGTGTGGTGGGAGGGCCTGACCGACAAGCCGCCGGCCCATCTCATCGACTGGCAAGGCCACGACTGGACCCCTGCCATCGCCAAGGTTACCGGCGTCAACGGCAAGGCCCGACCCGCGGCGCACCCGAACGCGCGCTTCACCGTGGCCGCCGCCAACAACCCGGTGCTCGACCCCGAGTGGGACAACCCGGCCGGCGTGCCCATCGACGCCTTCGTCTTCGGTGGCCGCCGCAGCACCACCGTGCCGTTGGTGACCGAGGCGCGCACCTGGGCCGAAGGCGTGTACATGGCCGCCACCATGGGCAGCGAAACCACCGCCGCCGCTGCGGGCCAGCAGGGCGTGGTGCGCCGCGACCCGTTCGCGATGCTGCCTTTCATCGGCTACAACATGGCCGACTACTTCCAGCACTGGCTGAACCTGGGCTCGCGCCTGGCCGCCGATGCCGAGAAGTCGGGTGTGGGCCTGCCACTCATCTTCTGCGTGAACTGGTTCCGCAAGGGCCAAACTGGCAAGGACAGCGGCAAGTTCATCTGGCCGGGCTACGGCGAGAACATGCGCGTGCTGGAGTGGATGCTGGGCCGTCTGGAAGGCACAGCCGAGGGCACCGACAACGTCTTCGGCACCAGCCCGCGCTATGAAGACCTGCGCTGGGACGGGCTGGCCTTCACGGCCGAGCAGTTCGACAGTGTCATCGGCATCGACAAGGCGGCCTGGCAGCAAGAACTGAAGTTGCACACCGAACTCTTCGAGCAGCTGCACCACCACCTGCCGGCCGAACTGCCCGCCACGCAGGCCAAGATCACGGCCCGGCTGGCGGCTTGAATTCGCAACGGAGGCATTGGGTCTTGCAGGCTGTCTCATGAAGTTGCAGCTGCTGTCTGACCTGCACCTCGAAACCGAGTCCTTCAGCCCCAAGCCCGCGCCAGGCGCCGAACTGCTGGTGCTGGCGGGCGACATCGACAGCACCTGGGCCGGCTACGAGCTCTTCGCAGGCTGGCCGGTGCCGGTGCTGGTGGTGGCCGGCAACCACGAATTCGACGGGCGCGACGTCGACGAGGCCCTGGTCGGCCTGCGTTCGCTGTGCGCGCGACTGGGTTTCACCTTCCTCGAACGCGAAGAACTGCTGTTCACGGCCGCCGATGGCCAGCGCGTGCGCATCCTGGGCAGCACGCGCTGGAGCGACTTCGACCTGTTCGGCGCGGCGCAGCGCGCGCGCGCCGAACGAGCCGCAGAGTACTTCTTGCGCCTGATGGGCAGCACGCGTGCCGGCCGGCCTTTCGACGCCGCTGCCGTGCGCGAAGAAGCCCTGGCCTGCCGCGCCTGGCTTGAAAACGCGCTGGCCGTGCCGCCACGCGGCCGCTGGGAACGCACGCTGGTGGTAACGCACTTCGCACCCAGCCTGCGCAGCGCAGACCCACGCTATGGCAAGCAGCCCGGCACTGCCAGCTTTTGCAACGACGACGATGCGCTCATTGCGCGTGCCGACCTTTGGCTGCATGGCCACTTGCACTGCCGCCACGACTACGCAGTGAGCCGCCCCGGACAGCGGCCCGCCCGCGTGCTGAGCAACCCGCGCGGCCTGGCCGACAAGGGCGAGGACGTCGGCCACGAAGCCCTGCTGGTGGTGGACTTGTGAGCTTCATCAAGGCGGCATGCACCGGGCAGGTGACACACTGTCCGCACGACCCCAAGAACTGAGGAGCCCGAGAAATGAAGATCCTTGTCGCCATCGATGGCAGCCCGTACACCCGCCGCATGCTGGCCTACCTGGCCGCGCACGACGAGTGGCTGGGCCCGCACCACGAATACACGATGCTCACGGTAGTGACTGCGGTGCCGCCGCGTGCGGCTGCGGTGCTGGACAAGGCCACCCTGAAGACTTACTACGACGACAGTGCCGAGAAGGTTTTCAAGCCGCTGCGCACATTTGCCGTCAGGCAAGGGCTGAAGGCCAGTTTCGTCAGCAAGGTGGGCTCGGCAGCCGAGGTCATTGCCGAAGCTGCGAAGAAGGGCAACTACGACCTGCTCGTGCTGGGCTCGCATGGCCACGGCACCTTGGCCAATCTGGTGATGGGCTCTGTGGCCACCAAGGTGCTGGCCAACTGCAGCACCCCGGCCCTGCTGATTCGCTGAGGCGGCGCGGGGCTCTGGGCAGCTCAGCGGCCCGGGCTCCCAGCGGCTCAGCCGCCCGGCCTCAGCCCGCGAAGGCAGATCGTCATCACCCAGCGCACGATCTGCTCGTCGGTGAAGTTGCCGCCGCTCTTCAGGAAAATCGGCACCGGGTCGCAGCCGCGCGCGAAGATGGTCAAGAGCACCACTTCGGGCGGCAGCGCGGGGTCGATGTCGCCATCGGCCTGGCCTTGCTGTATCCAGCTGCCCAGACGCTCGGTGACCTGCATCAACAGTTCGAGGTAGGTCTTGCTGGCAAGAAGTTCGGCGCGCAGCGATGAGTTCTGCGACGGCACGGTGGGCATTTCGCCGGCCAGCTGCAGCTCCACGGCCCAGCGAATCACGGCCTGAAGACGCTCGAAGGCGCTGGCCTCTTGGCGCGCCGCCTGCTGGTCCAGGAAGGCCAGCAGGCGCTCCATCAGCCGCACCATCGCCGCCGCTGCCAGCGCTTCTTTCGACGCGAAGTGCTTGTAGAGACTGGCCTTGGCGATGCCCACGTCGGCGGCCACTTCGTCCACCGTCATCAGGTCGAAGCCCTTGTCGGCCAGCAGCCGATTGACGGAGTTGACGATCGCGTCTTCACGGACGCGCAGGACTTGTTCGCGGAATGACAGTCGGGCCATCGCTCTAGTTTAGCCGCCAGCGTCGCCCAATGAACGGGCCCGTATGTCGGCCGACAGTGCGGTCTTTCTCTGTACTCGCTGTCACGTCTGGCTGCGGCGGCGCTCGGCCAGGCGCAAGGCCCAGTCTGCTGGCAGCTCGCCGGTGGCTGGGGGTGCAGTCGAGACCTCGCTCATGCTGAGGTCCAGACCGAAGGCGGTGCCCAGGTCTGCCGGGTCGGTGTCTGGCGCGGGGCGCGGGGTCGAGCGCCAGCTCTTGAACCAGCGCTGCGCGTTCGCGGCATTGCTCGACATGGTGGCCCCCATTCGCAGTGTGTGAAGTCTGGTAAGCAGTGTCAGGGCTGGCTGCAGGCCGTGCACACGGAACAGCACGGCGAGCGTGCGCCAATTCACGTGGGCAGGCGTGCTGGCATCGACGTAGTGGCATCGGCGTCAGCAGATGTCGACAGCAGATATCGACAGCAGGCGTGCGCGGCACGCATCGCCACAGGCGCCGTCGATAGAATCGCGCGCCCTCCAAGTTCAAGCGCTCCCGCGCTCCTGCATGCCGCCACCCCACACCGCCGCGCCGGGTTTCGTCGCCATCGACTTCGGCACCTCGAACTCGGCCGTCGCCTTGCCCGCCGGGCCTCATGGCGTGAGCCTCGTCGAACTGGAGCCTGGCCAGCTCACCATGCCGACGGCTGTCTTCTATTGCGCCGACACCCCGCAGCAGCAACTGGAAGCAGACCGCCTGTACGGCCGCGCCGCAGTCGCGGCCTATGTCGAAGGCTTGGACGGGCGGCTGATGCGGTCGATGAAAAGCATCCTCGGTTCTTCGCTGCTGGACCAGAGCACCGACATCGGTGGTGGCCGTCATGCGCGGTATCGCGATGTCGTCACCGGTTACCTGCGTCGCTTGAAGACTCTGGCTGAAATTCATGCCGGGCAGCCGCTGCAGCGGGTGGTGCTGGGCCGGCCGGTGTTTTTCGTCGACGACGACCCGGCGCGCGACGCGCAGGCTGCGGCTGCGCTGGAGGCCGCGGCGCGCGAAGTGGGTTTCGTCGAGGTGCGGTTCCAGTTCGAGCCCATCGCCGCCGCGCTGGACCACGAGAGCCACATCGCCGATGAACAGCTGGTGCTGGTGGCCGACATCGGCGGCGGCACTTCCGACTTCTCACTGGTTCGCGTCGGGCCCGAGCGCGCCAGGCGCGGGCGCAGCCGCGGCGAGCGCCGCGACGACATCCTCGCCAACCACGGGGTGCACCTGGCCGGCACCGACTTCGACCGTCATGTCGAACTGGCCGCCATCCTGCCGCTGCTGGGCTACCGCACGCTGCGCCCCGCGCGGCCTGGCGACGCGCCACGCGAAGTGCCCAGCGGCGTCTATTTCGACCTCGCCAGCTGGCATCTCATCAACACCGTCTATGCGCCGGCACGGCTGGCCGAACTGCGCGGCATGAAAAGCTGGTACGCCGAACCGCGTCACCACGCGCGCCTGATGACCGCCCTGACCGAACGCCTGGGCCACGCGCTGGCAGCGGCGGCCGAGCAGGCCAAGATCGACGTCGCGATGAATGGCGCCGCGCAGATCGACCTGGCGGCCCTGGAGCCCGGCCTGGCCGCGACGCTGCACGAAGACCGCGCGGCCGAAGCCATCGAAACCGACATGGAGCGCATCGTGCAAGCCGCCACTGAGACGGCGCGTCAGGCTGGCGTGGCCGCTGCGGCGGTGGACGTTGTCTACTTCACCGGCGGCAGCACCGGCCTGCGCCCGCTGGTGGACCGCATCGCAGCGGGCTTTCCAGCCGCCGCGCGCGTGCGCGGCGACCGCTTTGCCAGCGTGGCACAAGGTCTGGGCCTGCACGCCCGCGCGGTCTTCGGCGACTGACGCGCCGCAGTCGCTCGCGGGGTCAGCGCCTGCGTTTCTGCGCTTGCAGCTGACGTTGCGGCTGACCTTGCCGCGGGCCGGGCCGCTGCCCCTGTCGCTGCCCTGGCTGCGGGGTTCGCGGGCGCGTCACGTCGGCCATCAGCATCAAGGCGCGCACGAGGTCCTGCACCGCCTCGCCCAGGTCGCTGGGGGGTTCCAGTGTCTCGATGACTTCCAGCAGCGTGTCGGCGTCTTCCAGGTCTTCGGGGTCGAAATGCATGTAGATCAGCGCCAGCGGCTCCACGAGCTCGGGCGCGTCCAGGGCCATCAGCGCCGGAAAGTGGTCCATCGCCGCGGCAAAGCCGGCCACCCAGGGCAGCATGCTTTCGCTCGGGCCGTCGGCGTCGTCGAGCTGGTAGATCCAGGGATCGAACCAGTTTCGGTAGGCGATGGCGGTGTTGATCTCGGCGTGGCGTCGTTGCACCAGGGCGTTCAGCTCGTCCAGGGCCAGCCCGGCGGGCACCGGCCGGCCGTCGACATCGACGACGAAACGCAGCCACTGCTCGGCCAGCAGGCGGCGAGGCTGCAGCAGCACGCCGCACAGGTAGCCGTCCAGCGCGCTCACGTCCAGCGGTTGCAGCGGCTCGGGCAGCGCGTCGAGCAAGGTTTCCAGACGCTCGATCTCGGCGTCGGAAAGCGGCTTTGAATTAGGGGGTATCACGGGATTTCCCTGTGCTGAGGGATGAGGCGCCAGCACGCTGACGACTAAATTACGAAGGAAGAGAAACTGCAATGCAGGGCAATTGTCCCGCACGGCAGTTGGTCACCGGTCCCAACGACGTTCTCTTCGGAGAACTTGCACAACCCGCTGCGAAAGCAGCGGGTTCTTTTTTTGACTGTCCGCTGCGAAAGCAGCGGGTTCTTTTTTTGACTGTCCGCTGCGAAAGCAGCGGGTTCTTTTTTTGACTGTCCGCTGCGAAAGCAGCGGGTTCTTTTTTTGACTACCCGCTGCGAAAGCAGCGGGGTTTTTTTGACTGCCCGCTGCGAAAGCAGCGGGGTTTTTTTGACTGTCCGCTGCGAAAGCAGCGGGTTCATTTTTGCCTGCCCGCTGAGCAAGCAGCGGGTTACTTTTTTATCTGTCTGCTGCGTCGTTAAACTGCCAATTTCAGCATCGCCCCTTGAGGATTGCCATGAAGCGTCGCCCCCTGCTGGCCGCCGGCCTGCTGTCTGCCGCCGCGCCTTGGATCCACGCCGAAACCGCGCTCCCGCCCATGTTCAACCCTGAAGACCTGCAGCACGCCACACGCCTGCGCGACGCCGGCCTGGCCGATGGCGAGGCCTGGCGCCTGGTGCAGCAGTTGTGCAACGACGTGGGCTCGCGGGCGGCGGGCTCGCCAGGTGACGCCAAGGCCGTGGCCTGGGCGCAGCAGATGCTGCGCGGGCTGAAGCTGCAGCAGGTCCGCGCCGACCCCATCTCGCTGCGGGTCTGGCAACGCGGCCCCGCCAGCGCCCGGCTGGTGGCTCCGGTGGCCGAGCCCTTGGTGATGGCGGCCTTGGGCAACAGCGTGGCCGCGCCCGAAGGCGGCATCGAGGCAGAACTCGCCTACTACCCCGACTTCGCGGCGCTGAAGGGCGACCACAGCGACAGGGCGCGCGGCCGCATCGTCTTCATCGACCAGAAGACCGAGCGCACGCGCGATGGCCGTGGTTACAGCGCTGCCGTGCCCGCGCGCAGCCAGGGCGCGGTGGAAGCCGCCAAGCGCGGCGCGGTGGCGCTGGCCATCCGCAGCATCGGCACTGCCAACGAGCGCATTGCGCACACCGGCGCCATGCGCTACGAACTGGGGCAGCCGCAGATTCCGGCCTTCGCCGTCTCGGTGCCCGATGCCGACCGCATTGCGCTGCTGCATGCCAGCAATGCCCCGCTGCGCCTGCACTTCACCCTGGCCGCGCGCAGCGGGGTCGAGGTGGTCACGCACAACGTCATCGGCGAGCTGCCGGGCACCGACCTGGCCGAGGAAATCGTGCTGCTGGGCGCTCATCTCGACAGCTGGGACCTCGGCGTCGGCGCGCTCGACGACGGCGCCGGTGTGGCCATCGTCAGCGCCGCAGCAGGCGTGATGCAGCGGCTGGCCGAGCAGACCGGCCGCCGCCCGCGACGCACCGTGCGTGTGGTGTTGTTCGCGAACGAAGAGAACGGCTTCGACGGCGCCATGGATTACAGCCGGCGCTACCAGCACCAGCCGCACCAGTTGGTGAGTGAAAGCGACTTCGGTGCCGGCAAGGTGTGGCAGCTGCGCAGCCGCGTGCAGCCCGAGGCGCTGCCTCTCTTCGGAGCCATGGCCCAGGTGCTGGCGCCGCTGGGGGTGGACTGGCCCGAGGCCGGCCGCAACGAAGGCAGCCCGGGGCCCGACGCTGCGCTGCTGATGCGCCGCCACCGCTGGCCCGCGGTGCAACTGGCGCAAGACGGCACGAACTACTTCGACGTGCACCACACCGTGCACGACACGCTGGACCGCATCGTGCCCGCCGACATGGCGCAGAACGTGGCCTGCTGGGCGGCGACGGCCTGGCTGGTCGCGCAGTCTCCGCTGCGTTTGACCGCGCCGCCGGCCTGAAATCACGCCGCTGCTGGCGGTCTGGCGCTGCGCCACTTCGGTGGCGTTGGGCGATTGCCGATAATCGCCTATGCGGCGCCCTGCATTCACCTCCATGCCCGAGCCGGCCGACCCTGCCGCCGAGCTGCAGGCGTGTCTGGCCGCTGCCGAGCCTGGCGCCGGCACGCATGCGGCCGAGGCCGAATTGGCGGCGCAGCGAGCCGGTGAATTGGCTGCGCAACTGGGGCTGACGCAGCCACAGGGCCGCGCGGCTGCGTGGCGTTGCGTGCACCTGCTGCGCCTGGGGCGGTACGCTGAACTGCTGCAGCTCAGCAGATTGACGCTGCCCTTGCTCGACGACCCTGCGCTGCAGGCTGAGCGCCGCGAGATGCTGCGCCACATCGCGCTGGCCGGCAGCGAACACGGTGACTTCGACGTCGCTCTCGGCGCCGCCCACGAGCTGGTGCGCAGCAGCGCGGGCGACCTCGGCGACGCCCCGGCCCTGCTGGCGGCCATGACGCTGGGCATTTGTTTCGAGCGCATGGGCGATTCGTGGCAGTCGCTGCGCATCATGGAGCGCGCCCTTCGCGACCACGGCCCGGCAGATGGCGACATCGAGGCGCCTGAGCTCGGACTGCCGCTCCTGATGGCGAACAACGGTGTCTGCGCCATTGCGCTGGGCATCGCGCACCGGCTCCTCGACCTGGACGCCCGCGACGAGCTGCAAGACGTGCTGCAGCGTTCGCGGCGCGCCGGCGAGCGTGCGCAGGCCATCCTGCAGCGCTGCCCCGACCCCACCTACCGCGTCGCCGTGATGGGCAACCTGGGTGAAACGCTGCTCTACCAAGGCGAGTGCTCGGCGGCCGAGCCGCTCTTGCGTGGCAGTTATGCGCAGGCCGTGGCGCAGGGTCTGCACGCCTACAGCTGGCGGGTGCAGGCCTCATTGGGGGCGTGGCTGCTGGTGCAAGGTGACGCGGAAGGCGCGATGGCCGCGATGGCCGGCCTGTTGCAAGAGATGGCTGCCGATGCGCCACCCCAGACGCTGGTGCGCACGCACCATGTGGCTTACCGCGCGTGCCGAGCCCTCGGCCGCCCCGAAGAGGCGTTGCAGCACTTCGAGGCCGCCGAACGCATCGAACGCCGCCGCACGATGGCGCAGCTGCGCGCGCAGTCGCAGCTCTTCGTCACCCGGGCCGAAGCGCAGCAGGCGCAGTGGCAGGCCGACCAGGCGCGCCGTGAAGCGCAACTGCAGCGTGAACGTGCCGTCGAGGCCGCTGCGCATGCAGAAATCGACGCCTTGACGGGCCTCGGCAACCGCCGCCACCTGCAGATGCGTTGCGCCGAACTCATCCCCGCAGCCGAGAACCTGGCCCACCCGCTGGCGCTGGCGCAGCTGGACCTGGACCATTTCAAGACCGTCAACGACCGTCACGGCCATGCCGTCGGCGACAAGGTGCTGGTGGCGGTGGCCCAGTTGCTGCGCGAAAACATGCGCACCGGCGACGTGCTGGTCCGCCACGGCGGCGAAGAGTTCGTCGTCGTGCTGCCGGGTTTGACGCTGGACGCGGCCGCCGAGGTCTGCGAAAGGCTGCGCGAGCGCCTGGCCCATTACCCCTGGCAGGCAGCTTGCGGCACCGCCATGCCCATCACCGTCAGCATCGGCCTGGCGGCCACACCGCCCTACCGGCTTGATGAACTGCTGCAGCGCGCCGACGAAGCGCTGTACCGCGCCAAGGGTGAGGGGCGCAACCAGCTGGTGGTGGCGCCCTGACGCAGCCTGCAGCGGCATGCCGCCGCGAAGCTTCAGGCCCCGATGACGCCGCCGTCGACGCGCCGTATCACCACCGTGGCTGACCGCGGCCGCCCGGCCGGGTTGAAGTCGGGCCAGTTCGAGAACTGACGCGGGTTGCTGCCGTTGCGCGGCGAGCCCGAGCCCGGGTGCTGGATGTTGATGAACATCGTGCGGCCGTCCGGCGTCCAGGTGGCGCCGGTGATCTCGGCCCGGGCCGGGCCGACCAGGAAACGCCGCACCTCGCCGCTGACGGGGTTGCAGGCCAGCAGCTGGTTGTGGCCCATGCGCGAGAACTCGCCTTGCGAGTTCGCCGAGTTGTCGGTGCCTATCCACAGCACGCCGCGGCTGTCGAAGGCCACGGTGTCGGGCCCGGCGAAGATGTCGCCCTTGATGTTGCCCTGGGCCTCGGCGCGTTCGTTGGCCGGGTCGCCGGCCAGCAGCAGGTGGTTCCACTGGAAGGTCTCGCCAGAAAAATCGCCGGTTTCCTTCCAGCGAATGATCTGGCCCATGGTGTTCTGCGCGCGCGGGTTGGCGGCGTCCACAGCCGGGCGGCCGGGCGCGCCGCGTTGGCTGTTGCTGGTGAGCGTGCAGTAGACCCAGCCGCTCTGGGGGTGGATGGCCAGCCACTCCGGGCGGTCCATCTTGGTCGCGCCCAGCAAGTCTGAGGCCTGCCGCGCCTTGATGACGACCTCGCCCTGGTCGGCAAAGCCATGGGCTGCATGCAGCGGGCCACGCTCAGGCGTGGCGGCATGCACCAGCGGCAGCCAGCGCCCGGTGCCGTCGGCGTCGAAGCGGGCCACGAACAGCGTGCCGTGGTCCAGCAGCGTGGCGTTCGCCTGCGCCGCCGTCTTGCCCTTGCTCGCGGGCTGAATCTTGTCGCGGCTGACGAACTTGTAGATGTATTCGAAGACCGCGTCTTCGCCCGAGTACACCACTGCGCGGCCGTTCTGGGTGGCGGCCACCCAGGCGCCTTCGTGCGCGGCGCGGCCGAGGGCCGTGCGTTTGACGGGCGTGCTGTTCGGGTCCATCGGGTCGACCTCGACCACCCAGCCGAAGCGGTTGGGCTCGTTCGGGTTGCGCACGGTGTCGAAGCGCGCATCGAATTCGGGCCAGCGGTACCAGCTGGCCTTGCTGATGCCCCAGCGCCGCTCGTGGGCGGTGGGCACGTCGGCAGCGGTGAAGTAGTTGGCCCAGTTCTCTTCGCCAGAGAGGTAGGTGCCCCAGGGTGTCATGCCGCTGGCGCAGTTGGCGATGGTGCCCAGCACGGTCAGGCCTGCGGGGTCGGCGCTGGTGCGCATCAGCACGTGGCCGGCCGCGGGCCCGCCAATGCTGAAGGGCGTGGTGGCGGTGATGCGGCGGGCGAAGCGCGACGGCCGCACCATCTGCCAGCCGTCGGGGCGCTGTTCGATCTCGATGACGGTGATGCCGTGCGCGGCCTGGGCCTTCTTCACCTTGTCCAGTGTCCAGGTGGCCTGGCCGTCGGTGTGCAGCAGGGCGTCTTCGGTGTATTCCTGGTTCAGGCACAGCAGGCCGCGCCTGGAACCGTCCAGCGCGTAGTAGTGAATGCCGTCGTGGTGCATGCCCATCTGCACGGCCTGTTCTTCGGCGCTGTTGCTGGCGTCGAACTTGAAGGCCGGCATCTGGCCGGCAATGCCTACGGCTTCACCCCAGGGCGCCAGCACACGGGCGGTGTAGCCCTCGGGCACCACCACGCGGTCCGCGACAGAGGTGCGCAGTGGCGCGAAGCCCAGCACCGGGCCGGAGCCGCCGCCAGCGGCGCCGCTGGCACAACCGCCTAACGAGCCGACTGCGCCGATCGCGCCGATGGCGCCGACCGTGCCCATGGCGCCCATCGCGCCGGCAGGCCCCAGCAGACCGCCCAGCGAAAAGCCGAGCCCACCGCGCAGCCAGAGCCGCCGCTCGGGGTCGGACACCTCGTGGATGCTGAGGTTGGAGGAGCGGTTGCTGTCCTCCATGTCGGTGAAGTCTTTGGCCATGGTTTCCGCCGCCTGAGCGGCGCGAAGAAATGCGTCGGGCCTGATTCTGACGGGCTGCTCTCAGGCCTGCCCGCGCGGCCCGGCGTGCTGACTTGCGCGCGTGATGCGGTGCGGCGCCCGAACACATGCCCGGCGGCGTTCAAGCGGCGGGCACGTCCTTGATGTTGATCCAGCTGACGCGGCCGGTGCGGCGGCGCACTTCCTGCACCATGTGGCGCGTGCCGCCGGGCCCGTCGCCACCGCCGCCGTCCCACAGCACCACGGCGCGCGCCTTGTCGGGGCCGTGCGCCAGTGCGGTTTGCAGCAGCCACTGGTTGCCGCGCTCCCACACGCTCAGGCCGGATGGGGGTGGGCCCACCTCCTGCGTCATGCAGCGCGGTTTTTCTGCCAGGCACTCCTTGGCCGCGAAGTAGCGCGTGCGCCAGCCTTCTGCGCCGGCGGAGCACAGCACGCTCTGCTGTATGAATTCGGGCTCAGGCAGCGGCTGCAGCCACTGCACGCGCACGCCGCGCGACAGCGCGGCTTCGGTGAAGAGAAGGTCGCCGCCCGCAGCGCCTTGCGTCAGCGCCAGGTCTTCCGGCCCGGCGCCCAGGCCTTCAAGCG
>JBBSCV010000063.1:0-14121 GCA_038249925.1 Burkholderiales bacterium | reverse complement strand
GGCGCTTCGAGCGGCAACTGCGCTATGCCGACCAAAGGCCTGGACTGTTGGCGCCCATGCTGACGCTGCATTGCCCGTTGCTGGCCCTGTCCGGCGGGCAGGACCGTTTGTGCCCCCCCGTGCAAAGCGACGAAATCAGCGGTTTGTCGACGTCATCCCGGCACATCAGCCTGTCCGCAGGCGGGCACCTCTTTCCGCTGCAGCAGCCACTGTGGGTGGCAATACAGGTGCAAGGGTTTCTGGATCGGTGTTTCTCCGCAAAGTCAATATGAACGTGCACGGCCTTCAGCCCGTCATCGCGTCGCGGTCGCCACTCTCGGTCGTCTGCCGGTGGGGCCTGACTGGTGTGGCTCGCCAAGCCATCCAACCCACGCAACTCCGTTGACTTGCCGGAGAGCTGCCCGTCCTGCAGTCAGGTGGACGGCCAGATATTGCCAAGGGTCAGCAGGTCAGCGCTGCTGACTTCTTTGCTTTCTGAGCTGGCCCTGTTCTGCCGCAGGTCTTGATGGCGCCTCTCCGGGTTGGCGAAGACCGATACGCCCGCACGCAGCCCCCTGGATAACAAGGGGCAAGGCCAGCAGATGTCAGCAGATGTTTCGGGTGCCCCTAGGACTAGGGTTTGTGGCCGCCGTCACATGCGCCTAAAACCCAGGCGGTGGCGGCCGCGCCGTCCGATCCACTCCCGCAGCCTTTCTAGGAGAGCGCGATGCCCGCAGTGTTGAACTACCCCGGCGTTTACATCGAAGAGGTTCGCAGCACGGTGCGCACCATCACCGGCGTGGCCACGTCGGTCACGGCTTTCGTCGGCCGCGCGCGCAAAGGCCCCATGGACAACGACGCCCAGGGTTTGTCGCCCGTTCGGGTGCGCAGCTTCGGCGAGTTCGAGCGTGTTTTCGGCGGCCTTTGGGAAGAAGCGCCGATGTCGTTCGCCTTGAACCAGTACTTCCAGAATGGGGGCGGTGAAGCGCTGGTCATCAGGGTGGGCGCTGGTGCATCACTGGCGGCCGCCAGCCTTGCGCTCAACGACGATGTGGCCGCGTTGGCCTTGACCTTGACCGCCGCCAACCCTGGAAGCTGGGGCGCTGGCGTGGAAGTCACCATCGACCGCAACGACGGGCTGGGCGGCAGCCTGGCTGCGCCGCTGTTCAACCTGAGCCTGCGTGACACCACCACCGACGAACGCGAGACCTACTTCGGTGTTTCGCCTGCGGCCACGCATCCGCGCTCGGTACAGCGCCTGCTGGAAGGCAGCGCCCTGGCCCGCGCCACCAGTGCCGGGCCCACGGCCCGCCCAGCCAACGTTGCGGCCCAGCTTCTGGCCGCACCGGCTGATGCCGACGGCGCGGCCGTCACCGCAGCCGAGGTGTTGACAGGCCCCGGACTTCAGGCCGCGCGGCGC
The DNA here is from genome assembly GCA_038249925.1 of Burkholderiales bacterium. GTDB lineage: Bacteria > Pseudomonadota > Gammaproteobacteria > Burkholderiales > Burkholderiaceae_C > Rubrivivax. The sequence goes on along the minus strand of JBBSCV010000063.1, from coordinate 12,722 downwards.
GGCATCTTTGCGCTGGACCGGTCCGACATTTTCAACCTTCTCGTCATCCCGCCCTATGCGCCTGGCGCCGACGTGGCCGCGGCCGACCTCAGCAATGCGCTGACCTATTGCCGCGCCCGCCGCGCGGTGCTGCTGGTGGACCCGCCTGCAGCCACCGACACAGTGAACGAGGCCGTTGACCACGCCAACGCCGTGGGCCGCGACACCAACGCCGCATTCTTCTTTCCCCGCATGCGCGCGCCCAACCCCCTGCGCAACAACGCGCTGGAAGACTTCGCACCCTGTGGCGCGGTGGCCGGCGTCATCGCCCGCACCGACGCCTCGCGAGGAGTCTGGAAGTCGGCTGCCGGTATCGAGGCCACGGTGAATGGCGCGCAAGCCCTGGCGGTGAAACTCACCGACGGGCAGAGTGGCGACCTGAACCCCCAGGGCGTCAACTGCCTGCGTGACTTTCCCGTCTACGGCCGCGTTGTCTGGGGCGCGCGCACGCTGGCCGGCGCCGACCCGCTGGCCTCGGAATGGAAGTACCTGGCGGTGCGCCGTACGGCCCTGTTCTTGGAGGAGAGTCTGTACCGCGGCACCCAATGGGTCGTGTTCGAGCCGAACGACGAACCGCTGTGGTCGCAGATTCGCTTGAACCTGGGTGCCTTCATGCACAACCTGTTCCGCCAGGGTGCGTTCCAGGGCAGCACCCCACGCGAGGCCTATTTCGTCAAGTGCGACGCGCAGACCACCACGCAAAACGATATCAACCTGGGCATCGTGAACATAGCCGTCGGTTTTGCGCCACTCAAACCTGCCGAGTTCGTGGTCATTCGCTTGCAGCAAATGGCCGGCAACGTGGCCACCTGAATCGAGGAGCAATCACCATGGCCCAGTTCTCCGTCAATGCCAGTCGCTTCGACCCCTACAAGAACTTCAAGTTCAGGGTCAAGTGGGACGGCCGCTATGTGGCTGGCATCAGCAAATGCTCGGCGCTCAAGCGCAGCACCGAAGTGGTGGAACACCGCGAAGGTGGCGACCCCAGCACCGGCCGCAAAAGCCCGGGCCGCACGAAGTTCGAAGCCATCACGCTGGAGCGCGGCGTCACCCACGACACCGCCTTCGAGCAATGGGCCAACAAGGTGTGGAACTTCGGCTCTGGACTGGGCGCAGAGGTGTCGCTGAAAGACTTCCGCAAAGACCTGATCATCGAGGTCTACAACGAAGCGGGTCAGGTGGTGTTGGCCTACAAGGTGTACCGCTGCTGGGTCAGCGAATACCAGGCCCAGGCCGATCTGGATGCGAACGCCAATGCAGTGCTGATCCAGACCCTGAAGCTTGAAAACGAAGGCTGGGAACGCGACTACGACGTGGTCGAGCCCAGTGAGCCGAGCTTCACCGAGCCGGCCTGAGCGTCAACGCGAGCCGTCAGCACCCTGTTTCGGCACAGCTGAAGCCCATGCCGGTCGCCCCTGATGCCACGCCATGACCCTGTCTGACGACACCTGCCTCACGCTCTTCGAACGCGGCGCCGCGCGCCACGCGATCGATCGCGCGCTGCTGTTGGCCGCCAGCGGCGGTGTGCCGCCGCTGGCGGCCCTGGACTGGGCCGACGTGCCCTTGGGCTGCCGCGATGCACACCTGATCGCCTTGCGCCTGGCCTGGTTCGGACCGCACTTCGACGCCACGCTGGCTTGCCCGGCCTGTGGGCAAATGCTGACGCTTTCGTTGGACCTGCGCGCATTGGGCGCTGGGCAGAATGCCGGTGAGCCGGGTGACCCCGCGCCGTTGTTCGCGCTTGCGCCGACTCTTGGGCCCGTGACGTTGGCGTCGCTCGGCCTGAACGTTCGCCGACCCACCTCTCGAGACCTGGCCGCGGTGGCTTCGGCCCGCAGCGTGGACGAGGCGGCGCAGGCCCTGCTGCTGCGCCTGAGCGATGGCGCCACACCGCAGGGCGGGTGGACGGCCACGCACGCGGCTGCAGCGGATGCCGCGCTGGACGTCGCCGACCCACTGGCGCGCATCAGCGTGGCGGCGCAGTGCGAGCACTGTCTGCATCCTTTCACGATGCCGCTCGACATCGCGGCGGTGCTGTGGGACGAACTGTCGGCGCAGGCGCGCAGCGTGGCGCAGCAGGTGCATGCACTCGCGGGCGCATACGGCTGGAGCGAACGCGACATCCTGGCCATGCCGCCCACACGGCGTGCCCTGTACTTGCAGCAGGTCTTCACATGAGGTGCAAGGCTCTGCTGATGACGATTTCCCGCCTGGCGGGCCCGGCCTCAGGCCGCCGGGTGCCCCCATGAGCCCGACCGCCCAACCCGGCCAGTCCAGCCAAACGGGCCAGAACGACCTGACGGGCCCGACGGGCCCGACGGGCCTGCTGCGCGGCCTGGCCGCGCGCGCTCTGGGACAGGAAGCATCGCTGCGCTCACAGCGCGCGGCTGCACTGCCCTGGCGCGCGGGGCCTGTCGAGCCCGCACCCTGGGTCGCGGATGCAGGGCTGCTGCGCGCAAAGGGCGCTGCGCCACCGGACGATGCCCACGCCCCGGCAGCGACGCCGCACTCCGGCGTTGCGCGACAAGCTGAGCCGCTGCTGCGCGCCACGGCCACGCCCGCCGCAGCTGTCGGTGCATCGGGTACGCCGGCGTCGACGGCCGTCGACCGGCCTGCTGCGAAGGCGCAAGCGTCGGTTCAGCAGCCTGTGCTGGCAGTGCCGCCACCGGGCCGGGCGAAGGGTGCGCTGGCGCAGGCTGTGACGCCATTGGGGCAGCTCACGCCGCCCACGCCACCCACGCCACTCGTGCCGCTGACGCCATCTGCCGAGCGCACGGTAGAGGTGGCCGTGCGCCGCGATCCCGGAGCCTGGGGGCCGGATCAGTTCAACCCCACACCGCTGCTGCCAGCGGCCACGCAGGCTCCAGCGACTGCATTCGCGTCTGCGACGCCCGCGCACAGCGACCGCCGCGCGGCGTCCCCCGCCGCTCAGTCCCCACGCGAAGTGCACATCAGCATCGGCCGCGTCGAACTCACGGCCCTTGCTGCTTCACCGTCTGCCCCGTCAGCGCAGCGACACGCGCCACGGCGCGAGCCAGGCGACGGCCGCTCGCTGGCCGAATACCTGCGCGCTGGCGCGCCCGGTCGCAAGGACCGCCCTGCATGAGCAACGCCCTGGCCCTGGCAGCGGTCACGGCGGTCCTGAAGGACTTGCTCGACACCGGCCTCATCGACCACCAGGTCACGGACACCCTGGGTGCGGGCGTGACCGTCTCGTCGCTGCCGCCCAGCGCGGTGCCGCTGGAAGGCACGAGTGCGGTGCCGCGGCTCAACCTCTTCCTGCACCAGGTCAGCCCCAACGCCGCCTGGCGCAATGTCGACCTGCCCTCGCGCGATGCACGCGGCGGCCCCACCGGCAACCCGCCGCTGGCCTTGGACCTGCATTACCTGCTGAGCGCCTACGGCTTCGAGGAATTGCAGGCCGAGGTATTGCTGGGTTATGCAGTGTTGTTGCTGCACCAGACGCCGGTGCTCGGCAGGGCGCAGATCCGCACCGCGCTCACGCCTTCACCGGTGTCGGCTGCGTTGTTGCCCACCGTGTTCCAGGCGCTGCGCAGTGCCGACCTGGCCGAGCAGGTGGAGATGCTGAAGATCACCCTGTCGCCGCCTTCGGGCGAAGAAATGTCGCGCCTGTGGACGGCGCTGCAGGCGCCTTACCGGCCCACCGTCGCGCTCCAAGTCTCGGTGGTCTTGATCCAGCCGCAGCGCACGGCACGCGTCCCGCTGCCGGTGCTGCGCCGCGGTGCGCTTGACGAGGGTGTGGTGGTCACACCCGGCTTGGTACCGCCGTACCCCACCCTGGAAACCCTGACCGTTGCCGCGCACGGCACACCATCGGTCTTGCGCCTGGGCGACTTGGTCGAGGTGACGGGCCACCACCTGGGCGGCACAGCGCGCCGCCTGATGCTGCGCAACGAGCGCTTTGGTGTGGAGGAGGTCATCAACCTGCCCGACAGCACGAACGAAGCCGCCTTCAGCTTCAACGTGCCCGCGCTGCCTGCGGCCTTGCCTTCCGGGCTTTACCGCGTGGAGTTGCAAGTCACGCGCCCGGGTGATGCACAGCCCCGTAGCAGCAACGCGTTGCCGGCGGCCCTGGCGTCGGCGATCACCAGCTTCCCGCCGCTGGCCCTGGCGCGCGGCGCCGGCAACGTGCTGGACATCACGCTGGCTTGCGAGCCCGCCGTGCGCGTCGGCCAGAACGTCAGCTTGCTGATGGATGGGCGCGAGGCGCCCGCCCGACCCTTCGCCGCTGACGCATCGCAGCTGAGCTTTCAATTCGCCGACGCGCCACCAGCAGGCGCCACACCGCTGTTGCGCCTGAAGGTGGACGGCCTGGAAAGCGTGGCCGTGAACCGCCTGGCGCGGCCGCCCGTGTTCTTCAACCACCGCATCACGGTGCCGGCATGAACGCACGCGGGCCGATGAACCGGGGCCGCACGCCGGCTGAGTTGGCAGACTGGGCTGCGGGCCTGGATGCGACCGAGGACAGGACCGTCGGCAATACCGCAGACACGACCGACAGTTTGGATTGGGCCCTGGCCAACCAGCGTTTCCTGACCGCAGAGTTTGCGTTGCTGGCAGCGCGCCTGGGCACGCCAGAACCCGACGCCGGCCCAGCCCCTGTGGCCATGGCAGAAGCCCTGGCCGCAGCCCGCGCGGCGATGCCCCAACCGGCGGCCATCGACCAGATCACGGCTGTCTTTGGCCTGAGCGGATTCGAGCGCCAGGTGCTGCTGCTGCTGGCAGGCGTGGCCATGGACAGCTGCCTGGCGCGCCTCGTACCGCGCCCGAGCTTCAGCGTTGCGCTGTCCGTGTTTCCGGGCGCGCACTGGAGCGCGCTGGCGCCCCTGGCCCCTCTGCGCGCCTGGCGCTTGGTGGAACTGGACGAGACTGAACGAGCCGGCGCACCCGGACCGGCCAATGCACGCCTGCGCCTTGATGAACGCATCCTGCACCACCTGGCGGGCGTGAACCAGCTCGATGCCCGCTTGGCGCCTTTGCTCCAAGCCCAGGCGCCGCCCACACTGATGGCGCCAGGCCATGCTGCGCAGACGGACCGGCTGGCGCTGCTGCTGCGCGCGTGTGCGGCACGCCTGTCGGAAGGCCATTCCGCAGGCCGTTCGGTGGGCAGTTCGGTGGGCCGTTCGGTCGGCCGTTCGGCAGACCATTCAGCAAACCCTGCCAGACCCGCCGTGTTGCTGCTGCATGGACAAGACGCCGACGGCCGCCGAGACGTGGCCGCCGCCGTCGCCACGCGCTGCGGCCTGGAATTGTTTGCGCTGGCGCTGGCCGACATTCCGGCTGCAGCCGCCGAACAAGAGGCACTGGCTGTGCTGTGGCAGCGCGAGGCCGCTCTGTTGCCTGCGGCCCTGCTCATCGACGCCGAAGAAAGCGGCCCACGCCCTGCAGAAGGTGACCCCGCCACGGCTGGAGGTGCTGCGGCCAGTGGCGCCACGTTCGTGCGCCGGGTCATGGGCCCTGGCCGCCTCGTTATGGTCAGCGCACGTGACCCACTGTCTGTGCCGGCCCTGGCCCAGGCCCTCATCGACAAGCCCGATGCGGCCGACCAGCGCGCGTTGTGGCATGCGGCGCTGCAGGCTGCTGGTGCAGACGCAAGCCCTGCGCTCCATGCGCAGGTGCAGCAGGTGTCGAGCCAGTTCAGGCTCGGCGCGGCGGCCATCCAGCGCCAGGCCCATGCGCTGGCGCGCCCGTACCCTGCCGAGCCCGATGCAGGTGCCCAAACCGATGTCGATGCCGATGCCGGAGCCGAAGCCGCCAATGTCGACTTGTGGCTCGCCTGCCGCGACCTGGCCCGGCCGCGCTTGGACGAACTGGCCCGACGTGTGCAGCCAAGGGCTACCTGGTGCGACCTGGTGTTGCCGCCGCCCCAACTCGCGGCCTTGCGCCAGTTGGTGGCCCAGGTGCGGCAACGCCAGCGCGTGCACGAGGACTGGGGCTTCGCCGCGCAAGCCAGCGGCCCACGAGGCCTGGGCATCAGCGCGCTGTTCTGCGGCGACAGCGGCGTCGGCAAAACCCTGGCCTCCGAAGTGCTGGCCCTTGAGCTGGGGCTGGACCTTTACCGCATCGACCTCTCGGGCGTGGTCAGCAAGTACATCGGCGAGACCGAGAAGAACCTGCGGCGCGTGTTCGACGCGGCCGAAGATGGCGGCGCGCTGCTGTTGTTTGACGAGGCCGACGCCATCTTCGGCAAGCGAAGTGAAGTCAAGGACAGCCACGACCGCTACGCCAACCTCGAGGTCAGCTACCTGCTGCAACGCATGGAGGCATACCGCGGCCTGGCGGTGCTGACGACCAACCAGCGCGCCGCGCTGGACCCGGCCTTCATGCGCCGCCTGCGCTTTGTGGTGCAGTTTCCGCTGCCTGACGCCGCCCAGCGCGAACTGCTGTGGCGCGGAGCCTTTCCTTGCGCCACGCCAAGGCAGGGTCTGGACACGGCCGCGCTGGCGCGCCTGCAACTCAGCGGCGGCCAGATCCGCAACATCGCGCTCAGCGCTGCATTCATGGCCGCCGACGCCGGCAGCCCCGTGCGCATGGACCATGTGACGCTGGCCGCGCGCCAAGAGGTGGGCAAGCAAGAGCGCACGCTGCCTGAGGCGCAGTTGCAAGGCTTGGCACGGGGCCAGGCATGAAGGTCGTTGTACACATCGACCGCCTGGTGCTGCAGGGCGTGGAGCCTTCGCAGCGCGACGCCTTCCTGGCCCAGTTGAACGCCCGCTTGGCCAGCGAGTTTGCCCGACCCGGCGTGGCTGAGGCCTGGGCCACGACGGGGCACCGCGAAACCCTGCGCGTACGTGAACGCTTTTCGGCGCCTGAAGGGAGTCTGGGTGATGCGACGGCGACCGCGTTGGTGCGTCACGGGGCAGCGCCGTGAGAGCCGCCGTGAGAGCCGCCGCCGGGGCCGTGCAAGCGCTGGAGTCGCAGGCCGACCGCGCTTCGGGCGAGGCCTTGCGCGGCAAGGTGCGCACGCCGCTGTCGGGCGCGCCCGCTTTGGCGGGTGCGCGGGCGACCTTGCCCGGCGGTGGCCAGGCGCTGGATGTGGCGCTGAGGCGCGACATGGAGGCTCGCTTCGAGCACGACTTCTCGCGCGTGCGGGTGCACGCCGACGGCGCTGCAGCGCGCGCCGCCCGGCACCACGGCGCCGAGGCGTTGGTGCAAGGCCACCAATTGTTCTTCGGGGCCGGTCGCTGGAGCCCGCAAACGCCAGCGGGCACGCAGCTGCTGGCGCACGAACTCGCGCATGTGGTGCAACAGGAGCGCGGTGTGCCGGGTCTGCTGCTCAAGGCCAGCGACCCGCCGGTGACGCGGAACTACGACCCCACGCGCGTCAAGATCGAGCCGCCAGGGCATCGCATCAGCCTCGTCGATGCGCAGGCGATGACGGCCCTGTCGGTGACCGACGGCAAGCTCACTGCCGCCGCTGTGCGCGGCGCCACACCGGGCAGCGACGAAGAAATCCTGTTGCACTTCGTCCTGGCAGCGTGGGCGCAGGTCGACCGTTGGGACACAGAGATCGATATCTTGGCGCCCATCGGCTTCAAGCCCGCTGCCGGCGGCGCCGCGCCCAGGGGCAAGGTCACCGTGCGCATCGACGCAGCCGGCAAAGGCGAGGCGGCCCTCGTGTCTACAGGGGAAGTGGTGGCACCGGTCTCTCAGGCCTCGGTGGACGATGCCAAGAAGACACTGAAAACGAGCTACGGCCTGGGTGCCGTGAGCGACGGCGATGCCAGTTGGACGCTCCCTGAGCTGAATTTGGTCATCGGTGCCTTGCAGCGCTTGCCGTCAGCCGACGTCAAGGCCCTGAAGGACGTCACCCTGCTGCGCGTGAGCACCATTCCCGATGGCGACTCGGCGGGCGAGTTCGAGTCCAGCCAGAAGCTGTCGGGCACGGAGGCCACCAGCGAGGCGACGCTGAAACTGGCCGATAACGTGTTCCCTGCCTCCGATCTGAGTTTCGTGGGCGGCGCCAAGAACGCGGCAGCCTCGGGCTACCTCACCGTGCTGCACGAGGTGGGCCATGCGATCGAGGCCAAGGCCTTGGCCGATACCACCCATGCACAGCACCAGGCGACGGCGGCACGCAACGCGCTGGCGTCCGACCTCAACACCAAGGTGGAAGAGCAGTCCACCGAACATGACAGCTATTCAGCCCTGGCTGATGAGTACAACGGCCTGGTGGCCGAGCAAAACAGCCTTGCCGTTGATCTGGCCAATGCGCGAAAGGGCGCCGACAAGGCCGTCATCCCTGCGGCCCAGGCGGCGTTGGACGACAAGCGCAAGGAGTTGAGTGCCAAGCGCAAGGAACTGACCACGCAGAAGGCCGCCGTGGGCAAGGTGGACAAGGCCTACAAGGCCGCGCGCGGCAAGGTGGACCAGGCGTTGGTCGCCGAACGCGGCAAAGCGGCTGCCGCCACGGCCGAAACCGCTTTCCCGCTGCTGCTGGCCGACGCCCACCAGAAGTCGCGTGAGGCTGGCACTTCGCTGCGCGGCGCGCAGGCCGCCAGCCGCAGCGCCAGCGCGGACAGCAGCGAGTACCGCCAGGCGGTGGCGCAGGCTGGCAAGGACCTGGCTGCGGCGGCCGATGCCGTGAAATCCATGAGAGATCCTACGAAAGACGACAAGTCCGCTGAGCTCATCGGTACGGCCGAAGCCGCAATGACCCACAGCCAGACCGAGCGCGAAGCCGTGCCTGTTGGCGACTCCGCACTGGCCGCGTTCGACGCGGTGCAGGCCGCGCAGCAGGCCTGGCTGGATGCGCTCAAAAAGGCGGTGAAACTGGGCGACCGAACCCGCCGCGTGCACAGGTTCATGCTCTTCGTCACCAACGCGAGGATCACCCCGTTCACCCAGTACGCACGCGACAACTGGCCCGACAAACCCGGCGAGTTCTACGCCGAGGCCTATTCGCTGTTCATCGCAGACCCCGAGTTCCTGAAGCGCAACCAGCCGCTGCTGCACGGCTGGTTTGCGGCCGGCAACTACAAGTGATGCGCTGAGACTGCGCCGACATCGCCATGGGCCTGCCCTCCTCCCCCCGCCTCATCAAGGGCGGCCTCGTCGTGCTGGACCCAGCAGGCGCGCGCGTGCTGCGCACCATTGCCTTGCAATACAACCCCGACACCCTCAGCCGCAGCTACCAGGTGCAAGGCGCAGGCGGTGACGGCGGCGCCGAGCGCGCCATGCCTTTCCGCCTGAAGGGCCCGGCCATCGAGTCCATCAAGCTCGAAGCCGCGATCGACGCCACCGACCAGTTGCAGTTCCCTGACCAGAACCCCAACGCCGTGGCGCACGGCATCACGCCGCAACTCGCTGCGCTGGAGTCGCTCATCAACCCCGGCAGCGAAGAGCTGCTGGCGCTGGACGCGCTGGCCGCGTCGGGCACGCTGGAAATCGTCGCGCCCGATGCGCCGCTGGTGGTGTTCGTGTTCAGCCGCAACCGCATCCAGCCGGTGCGCGTGACTGACCTTTCGATCACCGAAGAGGCCTTCGACCCTTTCTTGAACCCGCTGCGCGCCAGGGTGTCGCTGGGCCTGCGCGTGATGAGCACCGACGACCTGGGCTTTTCGCACCGCGGCGGCGCCCTCTTCATCAACCACCTGCGCACGCGCGAGGCACTGGCCGCCAAGGCCGGCAACGCGGCGCTGCAAGCCCTGGGGCTGGAGGCCTTGCCATGAACTGCTGGGAGCACCGCGCATGTTGAACGATCCGGTCCAGATGCTGATCGATGCCGGCGCCATTCCGCAGAACCCTTTCGATGCCGCCAGTCGCTACAACGGCGTGCCGCTGGCTTTGCTGCCGCAGGCGCCGGACATGCCGCCGGTGGCCTACGTGCGGCGGCGTTTCATGTCGCCGCTGCACGAGATGGCGCTGGCTGGAAGGGTCAGCATCAGTTCCAGCGACAGGCCCGACCTCATCGCGCACCGGGTCTATGGCGAACCGCTGGCTTGGTGGCGCATCGCCGACGCGAACACGGTGACAGACCCGTTCGAACTGACCGACACGCCGGGCGCGCGAATTGCGATCCCCATCGTCAACGCAGGCTGAGCAATGTCCACCGCCAACGGCATCCAACTGACGCTGGGCATCGGCCCGGTGCCGATCGCGCCGCCGCGCGAGGTGCTGGAGGCGCTGGCCGCGGTCAAGGTGGAGATGGGCGCGGGCGATGCACCGAACGGCTTCGAGATGAGTTTCGACTTGCCAACGCGCTCACCGCTGCGCACGCTGTTCCTGCTGACCGGCGGCGGCGGCGGGCTGCCCATGATGCGCGTCACGCTCACGGTGCGCATCGGTGCCGTGGCCGAACCCATCGTTGACGGCCTCGTTACCCATGTGCAGATGCAGCCTGGCGACGGCGGCGTGGGCCGCCTGATCGTGCGCGGCAAGGACCTCACGGCGCTGATGGACCTGATCGAGATCCCCGGCCTGCCCTTCCCGGCCATGCCGCCTTCGGCGCGCGTGCTGCTGATCCTGGCCAAGTACGCCGCGCTGGGGGTGATCCCGATGGTCATCCCCAGCATCGTCGACGAGCCGCCGCTGCCGACCGCGCGCATCCCGTCGCAACAAGGGTCGGACTATGCCTACATCCAGCGTCTGGCCCTTGATGCGGGCCATGTGTTCTACCTCGAACCCGGGCCGGTGGCCGGCACCAGCAAGGCCTATTGGGGGCCAGAGATCCGGGTCGGCGAGGCGCAGCCCGCACTGACCACGGGCATGGACGCCCTGAGCAATGTCGAGAGCCTGAGTTTCAGCTTCGACAAGGAGAAGAAGACGATGCCCGTGGTGTTCTTTCAAGAACCCAACAGCAAGGCGCCGATCGGCATTCCGATTCCCGACGTCACGCCGTTGAATCCGCCACTCGGGCTGGTGCCGCCGCTGCCGCCCAAGCTGCGCTACCTGAACGACACCGCCCACCTGGGGCCGGGCGCGGCGCTGATGAAAGGCCTGGCCTTCGCCAGCCAGAACAGCGACTCGGTGTTCGGCAACGGCACCCTGGATGTGGCGCGTTACGGCCGCCTGCTCAAGCCGCGCCGCCTGGTCGGCGTGCGTGGTGCTGGCCTGCCGTTCGACGGCCTGTACTACGTCACCAGCGTCAGCCACGACATCCAGCGCGGCGCCTACAAACAAAGCTTCAAACTGGCGCGCAACGGGCTCGTCTCGACGGTGCAGAAAGTGCCGGTATGAGCAGCCCACCGCTTTATGGCAAGTACCGCGGCACGGTCTTGAACAACCTCGACCCGGAGCAGATCGGTCGCATCCAGGCCATCGTGCCGGCGTTCTCGCCAATCCCCTTGTCCTGGGCCATGCCCTGCCTGCCCTGGGGCGGCATCAACCAGGGCATGTTTACAGTGCCGTTGATCGGCGCCGGTGTCTGGATCGAGTTCGAACGCGGCGACCCGAATTACCCGATCTGGACCGGCTGCTACTGGGGCAACACGGCCGAGCTGCCGCTGATGTCCAAGGCGGTGCCACCGGGTGTCTCGGGCATCACCTTGCAAACGGCGCTGAAGAACGGCCTCGTCATCTCGGATGTGCCGGGGCCGACCGGCGGCATCCTCATCCAGACCAGCACCGGCGCCATGATTTCCGTCAGCGATGTGGGCATCCTCATCAGCAACGGCAAGGGCGCCGTCATCAACATGGTCGGCCCTTCGGTGGACGTCAATGCCGGTGCGTTGACCATCGTCTGACAACGAGAGCCCAGCATGCCCGGCCCTCTGTTGCACCTTGGCGCCACCGTGTTGTGCATGCACGGCGGCACCGCGCAGCCCACGGCACCGTTTCCGCGTGTCACGGTGTCGGGCCAGCCGGTGGTCACGCTGCCGACGCCGCATGTGGTGGCGGGTTGTGCGCTGGCCGCCACCAGCACGCCGCCTTGTGTCAGTGCGCAGTGGGTGGTGGGCAGCACGCGGGTGCTGGCCGGTGGCCTGCCGCTGGCACTGGCCAGCGGCACGGCGGTGTGCGTGCCCACAGGCACGGGGCTGTTGCCGGCGGCCTTCCAATTGCGCGTTTCGGCGACCTGACGCGCGCGCCTCGAAACGAAGCCGGACCGGAGCCTCCACCATGCCGCACCTGGACTTCCCATACCGCATCGACAACCTGGGCCGCAGCGCGCAGACGCTGGACGACGGGCATCTGCGCGACCTCATCGAACAGGTGCTGTTCACGGCCCCCGGCGAACGCGTGATGCGGCCCGATTTCGGCTGCGGCCTGGCGCAGCTGGTGTTCGAACCCAACAGCAGCACGCTCGCCGCCACCACGCAGATGCTGGTGCAGGCGGCCTTGCTGCAACACCTGTCGCACCTGATCGCCGTCAACGAAGTGCGGGTGTCGGCCGACGACGCGGCGCTGCGCGTGCATGTGGCCTACACCGTGCTGCAGGACGGGCGCGTGCAGCGCGCCAGTTTCGGCGTTCCGGGGTCCGCGCCATGAGGTTCCCCTGCTGCGACCTGCGCCGCCTGGGCCTGCTGCGCGCGGCGGCCAACCCTGCTGTCAACGCCATCGAATACCTCGAGGTGCTGGACCGGCTGGCGCCACCGGGCGTGCCGCGCCAGCAAACGCTGTTGCTGCGGCTGCTGAACCCGGGCTTTGTGATTGCGCCGCAGCAGGTGCGCATCACCGGCGGCGAACGCATCCGCACCGTGCGCGTGCTGTGGGCTGCGCCGGGC